>JAJYOH010000276.1 GCA_021796315.1 Chloroflexota bacterium | reverse complement strand
CCGAAATATTTCATGCGATAAATAAAGGCTGCGAGTACCGGCAACTTGGCGGTCAAATCCATACTATCGTCGAGCGCGGCTTCCCAATAGACATCCTTCTTCATGCTGTGATATTGATGAGCGAAGACGGAGCCATTCTGCAAAGCCAGCACGGCCTGCGAGAACAGCGTCATCGGGTGTGTCTCTTTGGGCATGGACTTGATCATCTTGAAAACGTAATCGGGAACAGTGGCGCGCTTGGCCCACTCGGCCTCGACTTCCAGCGCCTGCTCCTTGGTGGGGACTTCACCAACCATCAACAGGTAATACAGGCCGCCGACCAATGGAATCTTGTTGCCGCGCGCCTTGGGAAGCGCCTTGAGCACTTCGGGGATGGACATGCCGCGGAAACGGATGCCCTCCGCCGGATCAACGAATGATATGTCTGTCACCAGCGATTTGATGTCGCGCATACCGCCGACGACTTCTCCAACCGTGACGTGGCCGACGACCACATCCGCATGTTCTTTGGCAAGCGCTTTGTAGCGTTCGCGCCAGCCGGGAAGTTGTTCTGCAATCTTGTCATGCAAAATCATGGGAAGCTCCTTTGAAAATATTTTGTATTGAAAATCAAACATCGAACATCAAAAGAAGATGTTCGATGTTTGGCGGTATCTAGATTTTCACCAAGTTCCTCAAAGCGTCGTGTGTTTCTTTTACAGCCGCAGCAGACTTATCGAAAGCGGCCTTCTCTTCGGCATCCAGCTTGTACTCGAGGATCTTTTCCATGCCGCTGCGGCCAAGCATGACCGGCACACCAAAGAACATATCCTTCAAGCCATATTCGCCTTCCATGTGCGCCGCGCATGGGACGATGAGATGCCTGTCCTTCAAAATGGCCTCGGCCATTTGCGCGCAAGCCGCAGACGGAGCATAGAAAGCCGAACCGGTCTTGAGCAGGTTCACGATCTCGCCGCCGCCCTTGCGGGTGCGGGTGACAATGGCATCCAGTTTATCGGCGGGCAAATAATCCTTCAAAGGAATGCCAGCGATATTGGACATGCGAGTCAACGGGACCATTTCATCGCCGTGGCCGCCGAGCACATAGCATTGAATATTCTCAACGCTGACGCCGGTCTCCATTGCCACGAAAGCGCGCATACGCGCCGAGTCCAGAACGCCCGCCTGACCGATCACACGTGAGCGCGGCAGCTTGGTCATCTTCATGGTGAGATAAGCCATCGTATCGAGCGGATTGGTCAATACGATATACATGGCGTCCGGCGAATACTTCAACGTTTCAGTGGCGGCCTTGCCAACTATATCTGCGTTGGTCTTCAACAGGTCGTCGCGGCTCATGCCCGGTTTGCGCGGCAGGCCTGCGGTGATAATGATGATGTCAGATTTTTTTGTGGCAGCGTAATCGTTCGAGCCGACAACTCCAACATCCTTGCCGACGATCGGCATGGCCTCGGTCAAATCCAAAGCCTTGCCCTGCGGCATCCCTTCGACTACATCCACGAGCACGAGATCAGCCAGTTCACGTTCGGCCAGCCAATGTGCGGTTGTTGCGCCGGTCATGCCCGCGCCGATAATGGAAATTTTATTCATCCGATCCTCCGAAAATCCAATATAAGCTAATTCTATCCGAAAGTTTTACGAGTAAAAAGTACAATTTGTCACTTTTTTCACATAAAAAAGGACTTCCACAGGCCTTAAAACCTGTGAAAGTCCTTCCTTCGCTTCATTCCGGACCGTTAGACGGTTACCGCTTCGAGGAAATGTGTCGCCTGAATGGCGGCTGCTGCGCCCATGCCCGCCGATGTGATGACCTGGCGGAAGTGCGCGTCAGCGGCCTCCCCCGCCGCGTACACACCCTCGACGCTGGTTTCCATTTTATCGTTGACGACAATGTAACCGAGATCGCTCATTTCCAGTTGTCCCTGGAACATTTGCGTATTTGGCGTGTGGCCGATGAAGATGAACAGGCCGTCCGTTTCAAAGGTTGTCACTTCACCGGTTTTGACGTTCTTCAACTTCAAGGCTTCGAGCTTATCGGTTCCGACCACTTCGGTCACAACAGAATTCCAAATGAAATTAACTTTGGGGTGTTCCATTGCCCGCTTCTGCAAGAGAGGGCTGGCGCGCAATTCTTCGCGGCGATGAATGATGGTCACGGATGAAGCGTAGCGTGTGATGAACAAACCTTCTTCAAGTGCGCTATCGCCGCCGCCGACGATGACAACTTTTTTATCCTTGAAAAACCAGCCGTCGCAGGTGGCGCAATATGAAACGCCGCGTCCGGTCAATTCCTGTTCACCCGGAACTTTCAACTTGTTTGGGTCCGCGCCGGTGGAGATGATCAAGCTATCTGCTGCGTACTCGCCGCTATCCGTCGTGACTTTGAACGGGCGCTGTGAAAGGTCCACTGCGCTGGCCGTATCGTACTCCACTTTTGCGCCGAAATGTTCGGCCTGTTTTTGGAACAATTCGCCCAACTGCGTCCCGCCCACTCCTTCGGGAAAGCCGGGATAATTCTCGATGGTATAAGTCAATGCGGCCTGACCGCCAAGCTGCATCCCTGTCAGCACCACCGGTGCAAGTTCCGCACGAGCCGCATATAGCGCGGCGGAAAGTCCAGCCGGACCCGATCCGAGCACCAAAACTTTAACGTGATTAGAATTTGCGTTTGATCCCATTTTATTTTTAACACCTTATCTTGCGGCTTTACTCGCTAACAAAGACAACATAATGAATCGGCTTATTACCAAGCCGTATTGTATCAGATGCACAAGACGGCAATAAGTTACAAATTGGAAAAATCTTCCTGCATGGCAGCTGCACAGGCCACTTACGGCAAAATGCCGCCAAACTGCTCACACAGGTGCGCAGCAAAACCATCGTTCTGACCGGAGCACTGCAACCGCCGCCTCCAAAACCACTGACGCATATTTCAATTTAGGCGGCGAGATCATTGCCGTCCGGACTTTACCCGAGGGCGTTTATCTCGTTATGAACGGACAAGTCTTCGACCCGAACAACGCCCGCAAGATCGTCCAAGAAAATCGCTTTACAGAGATGGATTGATGCGCGAACCAATCACCAAGTCCGCGCTTCCCAGCCTGGCACTCGGAAGCTGATTCCGGCTTCAGTTTTGTTTGCAAAAGATTATTCTTGCATGTACAATTATCTCAATTATTGGTGGATGTCTGATTGGGCCGATTGCCTCAGCCAGTGTTTGATCTTTAATTCCCAACTGAAAGGCGCAGTTACTTAGCAAGTGGCTGGTCTGGGTTCTCGGGCGTGCCGCTTAGTTCAACTCGGACAGATGCGGCGGCTCAATCTACCACCGTTTTGATTTTCGCTTTTCCCGCCGCATCAATCCTTAACCGTTGAGCGCTTTTTTCAGCAATGTTCAGGAGGAATAGGCAATGAAAGTTCTTAGTCTTGCAACGATCATGGTCTTCCTGACCGCATCCTGTATAGTGCCCGATTCATCAACATACACAATTACACCTACTGCGGTTATCCAATCGACAACTAGCTCTAATCGCAGCGCGGATATCCAGTGGCTGAAAGCTAATGCAATTCCATTTGATACTACCGAACCGAATAGCAGTTTCGACGATTTGATGCCCCTTAAAAAGATAATCGTCGATGCGCGTATTGTAGCACTGGGCGAAGCCACTCATGGCACACATGAGTTCTTTCAAATGAAGCACCGGATGCTGGAATTTCTCGTCGAAGAGATGGGATTTAATACGTTTGCCATGGAAGCCAATTGGCCGGAAGCCAATCGAATAAATGATTATGTACACACTGGCGAAGGCGACCCGGCGGAACTCTTAAAGGGGCTATATTTCTGGACGTGGGACACGCAGGAAGTGCTGGACATGATCCGATGGATGCGTGCCTATAACGAAAATCCGAGTAATACCCAGAGACTTAGCTTTTACGGATTTGACATGCAGTTCGGTCAAATGGCCAGAAACAACATAGGCCAATATATGCAGAAAGTCGATCCCCAGGCCGCGAAACAAGTTGCAGACAATTACTCTTGTTACCCTGGAAACAGCGTTGCCTGTCAAACGAAATTGCAGGCCGTATACGATTGGCTTGCCCAGCATCAAGCCGACTATACGGCAAGATCCTCCGCTGAGGAATTTAGTTGGGCGCTCCACAGCGCACGCGTGGTCATCCAATACCAGGATTACACTGCCCAAAACAACAACGTTCCCATCCGTGACCGTTATATGGCAGAAAATGTAAGCTGGATCTTGGATCAGGCTGGGCCGGATGCCAAGATCGTTTTATGGGCGCACAACGGCCATGTTGGCATGTCAGGATACGAGATCCCCCACCTGAGAATGGGAGACTATCTGCAACAGCAATATGGCAGCCAGATGGTAGTCTTTGGCTTCTTGTTTTACCAGGGCTCTTTCAATGCCTATGGAAGCACCAGCCTGCAAACCTTCCATGTCGATGCGCCGCCGATAGATAGTTACGAGTCTTTTTTTCATGAGGCGGGATTGCCGCGCTTCTTCCTGGATCTGCGTTCTGTCAAGGCCGGCGCGGCCGCCGCCGATTGGCTATTAGCGCCACATCCTTTTCGCATGATTGGATCAGTGTATTTCCCAAATGACTCTCAATTATATTTCAAAATTGCTGCCTTAGCAAAAATTTTCGATGTTGTTGTTTACTTCCAAGACACTTCGCCGTCTCTGTTTTTGGAAAAATGAATGCAGCTAATTGGAAATTCAAGAGATGAATTTGATAGCATTAGACTATCTGCAAGAAGGCGCCTAACACAGCATGTGGTCAAACTTTAGGCTTATAATAAATATAGAGAAAGCGAGGTACTTATGGCTGAAAAAACAACCAAACGAAAAATGTCTGACCGCATCCCTGAAGATGCCCGCCAGCACATCCACGCCGCGCGCGAAGAAATGCGCGAGAGCATCAAAGGTTTCCTGCCGCCTGAATTTATCGAACATCGACACAAGGCACGCAAGGAAATGCTGCTGGCCTTCCGCAGTGTGCTGGATGCCGCCCTCGAGCGCATGGATAAAAAAGAATAAACGAAACAAAACCGCTTCGTCCGAAAAACGAGGCGGTTTTGTTTTATCCACCACTATTTTCTTTTTTCTCCGCGCTCTCCGCCTGTACTGAGCCGCAGGCACACGTGTGACTCTGTGGTGAATAATCACTTTCAGCGCCATGGGGAATGTCCGCGCGAAAGAAAAGCCATCCACACGAGGGACGCGGCGGCCAATCCCCAGAAAACATAACCGAGCGTGACGTCGCCTGCGCGATAAAGAAGCACACCGCCAAACAGGAACGCCGCAAAAATGACGCTGCCCACCAGCCGGTTGATCGCGCCTTCGAGATGATAAATTTGACGGTTGACTTGCGGCATGTTGACATTCAAGTCGCCGCGCTCCAGCCGCGCCAACACCCGACCCGCCTGCGCGGGCAACGCGATCAATTCTTTAAATAACTCCCCGATCTCGTCCAGCCAAACTTCCCAGTTCGAACCGACCTCGCTCGCCACAAGATTTTGTGCGTACGGTGAAAGCTGTTCCCAAATATTGAAGTCCGGGTCAAGCCCGGTACACATGCCCGAAAGGATGGCAACCGTGCGCCCGAGCAGCAGCAGATTATGCGGCAACTGGAAAGGCATTTCATACATCAACTCGCGGAACTGCAACGCGAATTGATGCATCTCGGCGTGATCGATCTTGCGCAGTTCGCTCATCGACATTCCCCAGAAGCGCTCGAACAACTGCGCTTCGGCTTCTTCGAGCAACTTCAAATCTGCGCTCGGGAGCAAAACGTCCAACGTCTTATAAGATTTCACCACGCGCGCCGAATCGCGCAGGCCAATGCCGATCAGTAATTCACGCAGTCCATCCCGCAAATTTACCGGCACCTCGCCCACCATACCAAAATCCACGAACGTCAAACGCCAATTGGCCTTTCTTCTTTTTGTGGCGGGCACAGGCGTGACGAACAGATTTCCGGGGTGCGGGTCGGCATGAAAAAATTCGTCTTCAAAAATTTGCTTGAGATAGGTATTCAGCAAAACCTTCGCCACTTCCACGCGGTCGATTCCGGCGGCAGTGATGGCTTCATAATCCGTGATCTTGATCGCAAAAACATTTTCAAGCGTCAAGGCGCGTCCCGTGGTGCAGCTCCAAACCACGCGCGGCACGTGGACGTGCTTTCGGTCTTTGAAATTTTTGCTGAACAGTTCAGCGTTTTTCCCCTCAGCCAGATAATCAATTTCCCGATGCACCGTCCCCGACAATTCTTCGATCAGCGCGGTCACGTTGACGCGTTTGCTGATGGGTTTATATTTTTGCAGCCAGCCGCCAAATTTTCGCAACGCAGAAAAGTCAACATCGATCAATTGCTCGATGAACGGACGCTGGATTTTTACGACGACATCGCGAAACTCCTCCGCCTCGGCCGCCTCGACCCGTAAACGGGCGCGGTGAACCTGGCCTAATGAGGCGGCTGCCAGCGGTTCGCTCTCGAAGCGCTCAAACTTCTCTTCGAGCGGCATTCCAAACTCGGCCTCCGCCAATTTGCGGATGGCATCGAAATCCTCCGCCGGGACCTCATCCTGCAGACCGGCAAGTTCTTCGGTGATTTCTGGCGGCAGAATATCGAGCCGCGCCGAAAGGAACTGCCCCACCTTGATCATGACTCCACCCATGCGAATCGCCATCGCCCGGAATTGGGCCGCGATCTTTTTATAACGCTCCGAACGTGTGCGGCGCGTCATACCGCGCAGACCAATACGCGGCAAAAATAATTCCCAGAAAATAAAACTGGCTGTGGCGCGCGTGAAAAACCACATAATGTAACGATAACGAGCGCGTAGCTTTGCTGACTGCATGAATGCCTCCGTGAAAGTTCGATGGAATTGTATCACCGGGAAAATTTGATGTCATTGCGAGGAGATCGAAAACCTGAGCCTTCCTCAAGTGGAGATGAACCACAAAGCCTGCTGAGAGCGCAAAGGATTATTTTTTAAGCGCGCTTCGCGGTGAAAATGACAAAAGTCGGAGATTGCTTTGACGCACAGAACGCGGCTCGCAATGACGAGGTAGAATCAGCACATGAATTTCGACAAAGCGGTTGAATCCATTATCAAGGAAGCCATGCAGCGCGGCGAGTTCGACGACTTACCTGGCAAAGGCAAGCCCATCGATCTGACGGCTTATTTCGACACGCTAGAAGAAGTCCGCGCGGCGTACTCGTTGCTGAAAAATGCCGGGATGGCGCCGCGTGAGGTGGAACTGCTCAAAGAGATTGCCAAGCTCAGAAAGGTGGAGTCCGCTTTGGTCGAGGAAAAGAAGCGGAGCGAAATCCGCAAACAGATCGAGCAGAAGCAGATCGAGTTCAGCCTGATAATGGAACGAAATCACCGTCAAAAAAGGTAACAAACAATTAACCAATAGTTAACACATCCGGCATAGACAAATCGTCATTCCCCTGCTATACTACTCTCATTCGGATGTTGACCTTTTCTGCCATTTGGCAGTTTTGTAAGAACAATTGCACGCGGCACGTTTAGAGAATCCCGGCGAGCAAGTCCGCAGGGATATTTTTATATTTGTCAACCAACGACCTTACCCGCCAAAGGCGGTTAACTATATTTTTTTA
>JAJYOH010000275.1 GCA_021796315.1 Chloroflexota bacterium | reverse complement strand
GGACGAGGACGTGCTCTGGGAAGTAGTAAGCGCCGATCTACCTACCTTATTGCCGAAGTTAGAACGAATTGCGCCAAAAGAATAATGCGGTTGGTTTCACAGCGCGTTGTTCGTGGGGTTGATGAAAGTGACGAAGGAAAGAAGCAAGAAATGACTAGCAAAATATAATGTGGTGCATCGGAAATATTATGATTTCCGATGCACCACATTAACATCACCAAAAGAACTTTATTATATTATGTGGGTATTTTATATCGTTCAAGATTATCAATAATAAATTTTGTGGCTTCTCGATAAGAAGTAGTCGGACATTTACTCAGTATCTCTTTTTGAGCAACATCACTTAGCCGAACAAAAAATCCTTGATTTGTTAATTCATCATTCATTAGGCCAAGCAACTTATAAAGCAACGCCACCAAATCCGACTTTGAAGGACTCTTCACTTTGATGGGGTTCCCGAAACTGCCTAACTTTTGTTTAAACGAAAGGTCTTCAGTATCTGATGTCATTTTTTCCCATTTGGCAGTCACAGCATTAATTACAAACAGCAATTTCGGGCCCTCAAAATCGCTCAGATATTCCACTATAGGTAAAAACATCCTTGGCGAATTATTAAGATTACAGTCATCCACCATTATTATCAGAACCTTACACCCCACATCCTTTGCAATCGTAGCCATTGCTCTTATTGTATCCAAAGGCTGTACTGTACCCTGGTTTACACGAAAATCATCATAGAGCGATGTATTTAGTTCCTTTATCGTGATCCGGAAACTATCGCTTTTAAAATAACCTTTCATAAACGAACTTATTTCTTTTTTCTCAATATATTCCTGAAAAGTGCGCTTCATGGCAGATGAGGTAAGTCTTTTTGCTAATTCAGCAAACACCGAATCTAACGCAGTAGAAAATGCCTTGTAATCATTGTCGGTAATCAAGCCGCTCAAAAGACTTTGATATCGTTCTAAAGTCTTTTTTACAAGAAACTTTGGCAACCATCCTGGCAGCCGCAGGTAAAACGGTGGAACATAATTGTCCGCAAAATCCTGAGCGATTCTAGCCGCTATAACCGCATATGTAACTTGAGGCGGCTCGTATATTGTTCTTTGCAAATTCTTCGCCAGCTCAACGCCAAACGAGTTTGGATTATCCATATTAAGCATAATATGAGAGAATAAAACATCGAAGGTTGCAGTAATACCTTCCTCAGTTTTTTGTAAATTGGTTTCAGTCGCATGATATTTAAGAGCGTTGTTAAGCAACGTTTTACCATTACCGTTTGGCCCAATAATTGCTTGTATCCTAGATGGTTCTTGATTATTAAGCATCTTATCTAGTAAAGCAATAACCTCAGTGCGCTGTATCTGTAATTCGCCAACAACAAATTTTTCAAAGCCTTGCGATGGTGCGGCAGGCTGATCTTGAAGTTTTTTATAAAGGAAAGAGTCTTGAGTTTTCATTGGCATTGACCCCTCTTATTTTCTATTCTTTCTATTTTCATTTTCCAACTGGTCTATTTTTCTTTCAATCTCTTTATTGAGCGTCAAAATAGATTCCGAAATTTCCTTCATCCTTGCTTCAATCCCTGAAATAGCACGCAATCCATCTGAACGGATCCGCTCAACCGAATCCAATATCCCCTTGAACAACCACAAAAGCGCTAGCAACAAGATAAATACTATGACACATATTATGAGCAAAGCAAGAGTCACAGGATCAACATTAGGCATTTTGTCTCCTCGATACAATGAGATTTCTTCCAAGCATCTATTACCACAGTGCTTGAGACTATTATAGTCAACTCAAGTCCTACAAGCAAGAAGAGATTTCTACTGAAATCCCTTCGGCATTTCTGCATACACACCGCGCAACTCCTCGGGCAAAGCAGATGCCAGCGAGAACATCAAACGATCCGTCAATGCCAGCGGCGTCTCGTCTGGCTTTGGCAAGAGCGTTGGCAAAAAAGTCACTGTCACACGCACACGATGGGGAAAACGTTTGAAGAACTCGTCGCTGCCGGTAATTGCCACAGGAATGATCGGACAATTTGCATCAATCGCCAGACGCGCCGTGCCGGTTTTTGCCACACCCAGACCTTTTCCTTTTGAACGCGTTCCTTCCGGGAACATGCCAAGCGTTTGCTCGTGCTGCAATACTTTGGCGGCATGGCGCATGGCCCAGGCATCTTTTTCGCCGCGATAAACCGGGAATGCGCCAGCGTTGCGGAAAACAATGTCAACCGGCGCCAGCTTGAATAACTCCGCTTTGCCCATGAAAAAGATCGTGCGAGGCAAGGCGATTTGCAATGGGATGACATCAAAGTTCGTAACGTGATTAACTGCCGCGATCAATGCACCTTCAGTCGGAACGTTTTCCGCACCACACACTTCGAGTTTCATGATCGGACGAAACAGCTGAGTCAACGCCCATTGGATGAATCTCCTGAGTGGCGTTTCGTGAAAGACAAAATGTTTGCCATCACGCGGATCGGATACAGAGGATTCGGCTAAAGTCAAAACGGATTCTCCAAACGATTTGCGATTATACTTGCCATTGAATGTCATTGCGAGCGAGCAAAACGAGCGCGGCAATCTCCTTCTTCACGGGGAGATTGCTTCGGGAGCGCTTGCACTGCGTGCAAGTGCAGGAAGAACACCCCTCGCAAAGGCATTCGCAGATAATAACCCCAGGAGTTGAAAATGGACACCACAATTGAAAGCATTTCCGCATTAGAGATTCTCGACTCGCGCGGAAATCCAACCATTGAAGTCGAAGTCATGCTGGCCGATGGCGCATGGGGACGCGCAGCCGTCCCATCCGGCGCGTCCACCGGCGTGCACGAAGCGCTCGAATTGCGCGATGGCGACAAGAAACGATACAGTGGCAAGGGCGCCACGAAGGCGGTTGCAAACGTCAATGGCGTAATCTCTGAAGGACTCTTTGGCTGGGATGCCGCCGAACAGAAAGCCATCGACGCCGAACTACTCAAATTAGACGGAACCCCGAACAAGTCCACGCTGGGTGCGAACGCCATCCTTGGCGTGAGTCTGGCGGTTGCAAAAGCCGCGGCCAATTCATTCGGTCTGCCTTTATATCGTTATCTGGGCGGCGTGTACGCGCACGTTCTGCCCGTCCCGATGATGAATATTTTAAATGGCGGCGCGCACACCAACTGGCAGTCCACCGACATGCAGGAATTCATGGTCATGCCTTTCGGCGCAACTTCGTTCGCCGAAGGTTTGCGTTGGGGCGCAGAAATTTATCATGCACTTAAATCCGTTTTGAAAGATAAAGGATACATCACCCTCGTCGGCGATGAAGGCGGATATGCGCCCGCGCTCAAAGCCAACAACGAAGCCATCGAAGTAATTCTCGCCGCAATCGAGAAAGCTGGTTTCAAAGCTGGACGCGGAAAAGATGTCGCCATCGCGCTCGACCCCGCCGCTTCCGAGTTGTACGAAGAAGATTCAAAAACGTATAACCTTCGCAAGGAAGGCAAAAAATTAACCGGCGCGCAAATGGTTGAGTTTTGGGCCAGGTGGATCAAGGATTATCCGATCGTTTCGCTCGAAGACGGCCTCGCGCAAGACGATTGGGACTCGTGGAAACTGCTGACGAAGACTCTGGGCGACAAAACGCAAATTGTCGGGGACGATTTGCTGGTCACGAACCCCGAACGAGTTCGCCGCGCCATCAAAGAGGATGCCGCCAACGCCCTGCTAGTAAAGGTCAACCAAATCGGAAGCCTGACCGAAACCATCGAGGCTGTTGAGCTTTGTCATCGTGCCGGATGGCGGGCAGTCACTTCCCACCGCTCCGGTGAAACCGAAGACGCGACCATCGCGGACCTGGCAGTGGCGCTGAATACGGGCCAGATAAAAACCGGCGCGCCTGCACGTTCGGACCGGGTTGCCAAATACAATCAACTGCTCCGCATCGAGGCCGAACTTGGAAGCGAAGCCAAATACGCAGGTTGGGATGCGTTGAAACAAAAATAGTTACACAATCCAGCCGCCGATATCGGCGGCTGGATTTTTTCGACAACAGGAATTCGCGCAAAACTTTTGGAGGAAAAATGTCTCATGAAGAGGATGTAAAACGATATCTTGCCAATCGGCAAAAAGAGATCGATGGCGCGGCGCTTTATCGCGCCTTGTCCGAGACCGAAAAACAACCACAGATGGCGGAGATCTACAGCAAGTTCGCGGCCAGTGAAGAAAAACATGCCGCAGCCTGGGAAAAGAAACTTGAAGAGATAAAAGCTTCCATCCCGCCTCGCAGACTTTCATGGCGCGCCGCGACCATGATCTGGCTGGCAAAAAGATTTGGCCCGCAATTTGTTTTACCGACCATTGCCAGTAGTGAGCGGGCGGATAGTCAGGCCTATGATAATCAGCCCGAAGCGGAGGCTGATAAATTTGCGGAGGATGAAAAATCACACGCTCGATTACTATCCATGGCAACTCAGTCATCCAGCGGTCTATCCGGCGGAACGGTCGCGCAGTTGGAAGGACGTCATCGTGCGGGCGGCGGAAATGCATTGCGGGCGGCAGTCCTGGGTGCGAACGACGGTTTGGTTTCCATTTTGAGTCTGACCATGGGTGTGGCAGGCGCAACAAACTCCCATTCTGAGGTATTGATCGCGGGATTGGCCGGCCTGCTGGCAGGCGCAGGGTCAATGGCTTTGGGCGAATGGTTGTCCGTGCAGAGTTCGCGCGAGCTTTATCAAAACCAGATCAAAATCGAAGCTGAGGAAATTGCGGAAAGTCCGGAAGAAGAATTGGAAGAATTGACACTTATCTACCAGTCAAAGGGATTGCCGGAAGATAGGGCACGCGAATTAGCTTCACACATGATGGCGGATCAGGCAAACATTTTAGATACGCTGGCGCGAGAAGAGTTGGGCATCGACCCCGAAGAATTGGGCGGCTCGGCTTACGAAGCGGCTTTCACGTCCTTCTTTCTTTTTGCGGTCGGTGCGATCTTTCCAATTTTCCCGTTCATCTTTTGGAGCGGGGCGACCGCCATTTATTTGAGCCTGGGAATTAGTGCAATCGGTCTATTCATTATTGGTGCAGCCATCACATTGATGACCGGACGAAGTGTCTGGTACTCGGGTTTCCGTCAGGTTTTGGTAGGAATTGCAGCGGCCGGTTTAACGTATGGCATCGGGCGATTAATCGGAGTTTCAGTAGGTTAGCAGGAAAAATTTTCAGGTACGAAAAGATTTGTAAACGGTGACCGGCCCCCGGTCCAAAAGGATGCGGGGGCTTGATTTTGTCGCAAGATTGTTAATCTTCTTGACAAAGTATTATTTCGTGCTATCATTTCCATCAGGTTTCAATGTATTCTTCATAAAAGAAGCGATTGTGGATACGAATTTTACGTACATCCCCGCACAAAATGTAAAGAATATTAACAAACATATCGCCTTGGATTTAATTCGATTCACGCCGGGCGGTATCTCCCGTGTGGAGATGGCGCAGCGCATGGAATTGACACGGGCAGCAATCACCGCCATCGTTGATGATCTTTTAAAAAGCGGGACAATCAGAGAGACGTCCAGTCGGTCAGTGAATACAGGACGACCGCCAGTTACATTAGCAGTGAACCCGGAACATGGTTTTGTCGCTGGAATTGATATGGGTGCAACACACCTAACAGTGATCATCGCCGATTGCGCAGCGCATGTGATTGAAGAAGAAGAAATCCCCTTTCACATCGCTGATGGCCCAAGTTTGTGCATCGAGCAGGCAGATGCTTTATTGCAGAAATTGTTACAACACGCCAAACTTCAACTTGATGATCTTCTTGCCATTGGGCTTGGCGTGCCGGGGCCCATCGTTTCAACAGAAGGCATGGTGCTTGCTCCGCCTATCATGCCAGGCTGGGATAGTTTCCCCATTCGCACAACACTTGAACAACGCTGGGGTCTTCCTATTTCGCTCAACAATGATGCAGAATTGGGTGCGGTTGGCGAATGGGCTTATGGAGCAGGTCGCTTAGTGGATGATTTGGTATATGTCAAAGTCGGCACCGGCGTTGGAGCAGGAATGCTCTTGAACGGACACATCTACCGGGGCGCGAGCGGGTCAGCGGGCGAGATCGGGCATATCACAATCGACGAAAATGGGCCTCAATGTAAGTGCGGAAACCGAGGTTGTCTTGAGGCCTTCGCAGGCGGAGATGCAATTGCTTCACAGGCAAAAGACTTAATACAAAGCGGAAAAAATACCCAACTTGCAAACACAGAACCAGCTCAAATTACTGCCAGAGAAATTATCAAGGAGGCGCGTCGCGGAGACCTAATTGCCCAACAAATCCTGATTCAGGCAGGTGGGCATCTGGGAGTAGCCATTGCAAGCTTGGTAAATATGATCAATCCCAAAATGATCATTCTGGGAGGCGGCGTGGCACAAATTGGCGATCTTTTTCTGGAGCCAATCCGTCAGGCTGTGCAAAAACGAAGCCTGAGGGCAGCCGCACAAGACGTGCAAATAACGACCTCATTACTTGGAAGAAGGTCTTCCGGCATGGGCGCAATCGTTCAAGCATTATCTACTACACTCCATCAAATTGACATCGATAAAGAACAATTTCTGAACTGAATCTTTTACCCAAGGGAAGAGTATAATTAAATTACTATACTCTTACGAATCGGAGGAACACAATTATGGCTAGTGTAACGTTCGATCATGTCTTCAAGCAATTTGGCGAAATGGTTGCTGTCAACGATCTGAATATCGAGGTTGAGGATAAGGAATTCCTTGTCCTCGTTGGGCCTTCAGGCTGCGGCAAGACCACTGCCCTGCGATGCCTTGCCGGGCTGGAGGAAATTACCGGGGGAAAAATCCTGATAGGGGATCGCACAGTAAACGATGTTGCGCCGAAAGACCGCGACATTGCGATGGTTTTTCAATCTTATGCGCTTTATCCGCACCTGTCAGTCTATGACAATATGGCATTTGGCTTGAAGTTGCGCAAGATCGACAAAGATGAAATCAAAAGACGCGTGAACGAAGCAGCCGAAGTTCTTGGCATTCAGGATTTACTCAACCGCAAGCCGCGCCAACTTTCAGGCGGGCAACGCCAGCGCGTTGCAGTCGGACGCGCGATCGTACGCGAGCCAAAGGTGTTCCTCTTCGACGAACCCCTTTCCAATCTTGATGCAAAGCTGCGCGTTCAGATGCGGGCCGAGATCAACAAACTGCATCAGCGTCTTCAGACCACCTTTATTTACGTCACGCACGATCAAGTTGAAGCCATGACGATGGCATCGCGCATTGCCGTTATCAATAAGGGCGTGCTTCAACAAATCGATTCTCCGCAAAACTTGTACGACATGCCCAACAACTTATTTGTGGCTGGCTTTATAGGTTCTCCTGCCATGAATTTCTTCCCGGCAAAACTTCGCAAAGATGGCGGCAAGCTGCTCATAGATGCGGTTGACTTCGTCATCCCTATTCCGCCCGAACGCGCTAAAACTTACGAAGCCCATGCCGGAAAGAATATTATCTTTGGAATCCGCCCCGAAAATGTTCATGACGCGAACTTCGTTCCATCCAACATTCATATCGAAAAGATCGAGGCACAAGTGGATGTAACAGAACTAATGGGGAATGAAATTTTCTTATACCTGCTTGCCGGTAAGAATA
>JAJYOH010000274.1 GCA_021796315.1 Chloroflexota bacterium | reverse complement strand
CATTCTTGGCAGAGATGATGGTAATTTTACACTGTGCGCAAGCTCGTGTCGCTGTTACGCCAAGTAGGGAAGCAGCAAGAGGTGAGGGCGTCAATGTCGGTGGGATGGGCGTCGCGGTGAATGTCGCTGTAGGTGGGTTTGGCGTGGCTGATGGCGCGAGAGGGGTTGCGCTGCAGCCAGCCAGCATGGCCGAGATAATGGTCACCATCCCTGCAATTGGAAAGAGTTTCTTGTTATCCAGTTTTATACTCCTGGCTCAACTTGTTTTCTTATATGGGTGGTGCAAACAAGGCGAATTTCGAACTGATGCCAATTCGATGGTGGGCTAATATGGATGGATCACCCACGGGAGACCCAGGATGCTTGGCGTTGTATGGTTTGTCGCGAGTTGATTGATTTGGGAAGCTTTGACGGTTCTGAGTTTTCCGCCGGGTTGAGCGTGCCTGTGCCCGAAAGGGTATCGCATCGTCCTCGAAGGGGGAAACCTGCCGGTGCCGATTCGACCCAGGTTGTAAACTTTGGAGATGCACTCTTACTCGTTGTATTCCTTCTCCTCCGTAAATTCCGCTCCGACGGCGTCCTCTTCCACGTTGCGCCCCCGCTGCGTCATCTTCCCAAATTCCTTGTAAAACTCGTGCTGGATGACCAGGTCCATTATCTCGTTCGTCCCTGTCCAAATCGTAATCAGACGGACATCGCGCAGAAGTTTTTCCACCGGAAAGATATTGGTATAGCCGATACCGCCCAACACCTGCATGGCATGATTGACCACGTCCCAGGCAGCTTCGGTTGAGAATTTCTTGGATTCCGAGACCAGTCGGCGAATCTTGCCGGGGTCGCCGCCCGTTTCGATGGCATGCGCCGTCGTAAAATTCAAGGCGCGCGCCGCGTCCAAAAGCGTAACACTTTCTGCAATCTTGAAACTGACAGCCTCGAACTGTCGGATTTTCTGTCCGAAAGCGCGCCGGCGGTCAGCATAGCGCGCTGCAATCTCAATTGCGGCGCGTCCCATCCCGATCGCGCCTCCGGCAGAGGTCATCCGTTCCGGAATCATCATCTGGTTGAAGACCGCAGTCCCATTGCCGATTCCCGCCTCGCCCCCCAAGACATTTTCCACAGGTACCGGCACATTCTTGAAGGTAATGCGGCCTGTGCCACCACCGCGGGTACCCATCAACCCGTAAACGTGCGCGACCTCTACCCCGTGTCCCCGCTCGACCAGAAAAGCGGTCATCGCCTTTTTAGGGTCATCAGTCCCCTCGACTCTCCCGTAAATCAGGAACAGGTCTGCCCCTTCCGCGCCGACGACAAAGCGTTTTTGCCCGGAAAGGAAGAAGACATCTCCTTCCCGGCGAGCGTGGGTGGTTGCGGCGAAGAAATCCGAGCCGCCGCGCGGTTCGGTCAATCCCTCGGCAACGCCGATTTCTCCGGCAATCATCGGCTTGAGATATTTTTCTTTTTGTTCTGCGGTACCAAACTTGTCAACCGCCTCACCAACAATCGAAACCAGCGAGTACAGGCAACCCAGCGATGTCCCCAGCACACCGACTTCCTCGAGCGCGACAAGTTCGGACATCCACGGCAGCCCCGCGGCGCCGTATTTGATAGGGAAGCGAAGCCCCAGCAGGCCGCGGCGTCCCGCTTCTTCCAGAAATTCCCTCGGATAGCGTATTTTGTCCGCGTCCATATCCAAAAGGAGCTGACGCGGCACCGATGCAACGAAATCCTGTACCTTTGCGCGCAAAGCAAGTTCTTCAGGGGTCAACATGGCTTGAGTAGACATATCTAACATCCAATTCTATGAGGCAAATTGTTCACGCAGGGCAACTTTGTCGATTTTTCCGGCGCTCGTGAGAGGAATTTCATCCACGAACTCAAACGCATCCGGAATCCAATGCTTGGCAATTTTCCCTTCCACGATTTTTGGCTCAAGGAAAGCTCGCAATTCGTCGGCTGTTACTTTGCCCGCGGGTTTCACGATGGCGACAGGGCGCTCGCCCCATTTTTTATCCGGGCGGGCAATGACTGCAACGATCCCCACTGCTGGATGCTCCGAGAGCATGGCTTCCAACATCCCCGTAGGAATCCACTCGCCGCCGCTCTTCACCGCATCGCGCTCGCGGTCCGCAACGTAAAGTCCGCCATTTGGATACATCACGCCCAAATCCCCGGAGCGGAACCAACCCTCCATGTACGTTTCGGCAGTGAGTTCCGGTTCCTTGTAATAACCTTCGGGAAGCCATGGACTGCATACCCACACCGCGCCAAGACTTTGTCCATTATGGGGGACTTCGCTGCCGCCTTTATCCCGCAAAGACACTTGTACCATTGGGAAAGGACGCATACCTACGCGCAGCCATTCCAGTGCTTCGGGGGTATCTGGCCTGACATCCTCCGGAACGACAGAAATCGCCGTGCCAAGTTGGTCGGAGCCGCCATAAATCAGGCTGAATTTGACGCCTGCGTCAGCTGCCCGCTTTGCCAGCCCTGAGGTAAGCGGGCTGCCGCCGGTCAGAACTTTCACGTTGCCAAAACCTGGCTGGTCAAGCAGCATGTGCAATTGCGTGGGAACCATATTCAACATGCTCACGCCTTCTTCACGGATTAACTTCGCCTGCGTTGCCGGGTCCGCTGCGCCTGCCAGCACCAGTTTCGAGCCGATGTACGGCGGAAAGAACGCCATACCCCAGGCGTGAATGTGGAAAAATGGCACTAACGGCATAAAGACGTCGCGGCTGTCCACCCGCGCGCCGGTGACGTGCATCGCCATATGATGAAAAAGCTGCAACGCGCCCAGCAATATTTGTTTGTGCTGGTAGCGAATACCTTTTGGTTTTCCTGTTGTGCCTGTGGTGTAAAAGATGGAGAAGATATCGGATTCCTGCACCTTGTCGGCTTCCGGCAATTCCCGCGCCTCCCCGCCGGCGACCAAGTCTTCATAGCGGTAAGCAGATTTCACATCCGGGAGTGGAGCGTCCGGGTTATCGCTCATAACGACCCAGTTGGGGAATTTCTGCGTCAGGGGTTGAACCGCCTTCATGAAGATGTCGGACACAAACAACCACTCGTCCCCGGCGTGAACCATGCTGTATACCATGTGTTCGGGGGAAAGGCGAAAGTTGATTGTATGCAGCGTCGCGCCCAACATTGAAAGGGCATAATGCAATTCCAGAAAGCGGTGCGTGTTGACATCCAAAACCCCCACTGTGGTTCCTGCTTTGACTCCGAGCGATTTAAGACTGTTCGCCAGTTTTAAAACTCGCTCATAGAATTCGGCGTAGGTTAACCGAGTCTTTCCTGACACGATAACCTGGTCGGGGTTGGTCACCAACGTGCGCCGAATGACTTCGTGAACAATATACTGTCTCATCTTGCCTCCTTTTTAAAATAAGCAAAAACGAACAGAACATCCTACAGAATTATTATACATCCACCGAAGGAGAATTCGCAAAAAACTGTTATCCTGGCTGGTATACCTATTCCGACTGAACATCAGCAGTTTCGTCTCCACAAAATTGCCATAATTTCCTGTTCTAATTCTTTCGGTCTTGATGTTTTTCGCAAACAGGTTTATGATACAAACCAGTTTACAACAGGAGCAAGAATGAATGTGCAAATTGACGCCGCGCTGAAACGCGCCCGGGGATATTGGTTCGTGGACGGATTTACTGAAATGGCCGCAGGTGGATTGTTTATCCTCCTTGGGGCGCTTCTCCTCCTCAGTGGAACTGCACCCCAGGCTTCATTCCCAGCCTGGTTCCTATCAACCACAATCGAAATCTCCATTGCAAAATTCGTAGGCATCCTGGCTGCTATCCTGATCTTGTGGTGGTTGAAGGATCACTTCACCTATCCACGCACAGGTTTTGTGAGGAGTAAACGAATCACTACATCCTACATACTTGTCATGATCAAGAATGCCTTGCTCTTCCTATTGCTGCCCATTCTCGGATTATTGGCTGCATCCTTGTTCTTCGCCTCCGCAAGCAGCATCCTGGCATCCATGCCGGCCTGGTTCCCGATTGGATTGGGCATCTTATGGGCAGTCCTGTTTATGATTGCAGGTGAATGGATGGGATTACTTCGTTTCCGCCTGATCGGAGTCATGGTTATGCTGACCGGGATTGCGATCGGCATCTGGCAGTTGGCAATGGGGCTACCGGCTTTTCCAGCCAACATGCAGCCGGGGCTTTTCCAGCCCCTGGTGTTGGAAAGTATCATCCAGACTCTGACAGGTCTCAGTCTTCTGGTCTTGATCTCCGGCATTATTTTGATGTCTTCCGGCCTCCTGGCCTTCCTGCATTATCGCAAAGAAAATCCACTGCCCTACGCGGAGGATGTATGAGCAGTTCGCTTCAAAACATCTCCGGGTTGGACCGTGTGATCCATGAACCGGCGCGTTTGATGTTGGTGGCTTTGCTCTCTTCGGTCGAGTCGGCAGACTTCCTTTTCCTGCTCAAGGAAAGCGGCCTGACCAAAGGGAACTTATCCGTTCATCTATCGCGGCTTGAGGAAGCAGGTTACCTACAAATGCAGAAAACCTTCCGAGGCAAAGTTCCACACAGCGAATATCGCCTCACTAAAAAAGGAAGATCAGCGTTTGACCAATATCGGAAAAGCCTCGGCCCGATCTTCGATGGGAAAAAATAAGATGGATTTCGCAATTGAAACCAATAAATTATCAAAATCGTATCGCGATGTGCGCGCAGTTGATTCAGTTAATTTGCGCGTGGGCGTCGGCGAGATCTATGGCTTTCTTGGCCTCAATGGCGCTGGGAAAACAACAACCATCCGCGCCTTGTTGGGGATGATCCGTCCGAGCGACGGAACTGTCAAAGTGCTGGGGCAGGCTGTCGGTCCAAATGGAGGCGGGCCGTGGAGCAAAGTCGGCCACCTCGTTGAGAGTCCGTCTGCGTATCCGGATCTGACCGTGCGCGAAAATCTGGAGATTGCACGGCGTCTGCAAAACATGGCAGACAAAGGTGCGACATCGCACGTCATCGAACGTCTCGGTATCGCCTCTTATGCGGACCGGAAAGCGGGTACGCTTTCGACGGGCAATCTTCAACGCCTTGGGCTTGCGCGCGCCTTGTTGCATGAACCAGAGCTTTTGATTTTGGATGAACCCGCCAACGGACTCGACCCGGCTGGCGTGGTGGAAATCCGCGAGTTGCTCAAAACGCTGGTACAGGAAAGGGGCGTGACCGTATTTATGTCGAGCCACATTTTGACGGAAGTGGACCGGCTCGCAACCCGAATCGGAATTATTCATAAAGGCCATTTGATCGAAGAGTTGGATGCGGACAAGTTGGAACAGTTGCGGACAAAATATCTTTTGATCAAAGTGCATAATGTGAACGCGGCCTGCAACGCATTGAAAAACGCCGGTTACACAATCTCATCCGATCACAACGATGCAATCCAACTCAACGATTCACGCGCCGTGGATGCACCTGATGAAGTTGCACAAGTCCTTGTCCACGCCGGTACGCCGCCCACGCATCTGGCCGTTGAACAGGAAAATCTCGAAGATCATTTCCTGCGATTGACAGCGAATCAGGAGTACTCATGAATACTTTTCTCTCTGCTCTCTGGGCTGAAACACTCAAGATGCGTCGTTCAAAGGTTCCTCTCTTCACTGCGATCGGTTTCGCAATGATGCCGCTTGCAGGCGGGTTGTTCATGGTTATCTTGAAAGATCCTGAAGCAGCGAAATCCCTGGGATTGATCACCACAAAGGCTCAACTTCTGACCGGCACAGCCGATTGGCCTTCCTTCCTCGGTTTTATGGCGCAGGCAGTCGCCGCCGGTGGAATGATCCTATTCTCCATTGTCACCATTTGGATCTTTGGCCGTGAATTTTCCGACCATACTGTCAAGGAACTGTTGGCAGTGCCAACCTCGCGCGAAAAAATGATCACAGCCAAGTTCATTGTCCTCTCCATTTGGTCGCTCGTCATCACCCTGGTCATCTTTGGCTTCGGTCTTGTAATTGGAAATTTGATTGTAATCCCTGGCTGGTCAGAGGATTTACTCCGCACTTCATTCATCAATATCATGGGAACTGCCGTACTTACTCTTCCCTTGATGTCTTTTGTAGCTCTATTGGCTAGCATCGGACGCGGCTATTTGCCTCCGTTCGGTTGGACGATTTTCACACTCTTCCTCGCGAATCTTTCGGCAATCCTAGGCTGGGGCGATTGGTTTCCGTGGGCTGTTCCCGGCTTGTTTGGTGGGGTCGCGGGTCCGCGTACTGGTCTGCTCGGACTGCACAGTTACGTAGTGCTTTTCATTACCAGTGTCATCGGTTTGGCCGCGACGTTTTATTGGTGGCGCAATGCAGATCAGACGCGTTGATCTTTTGAGTCCATTAAACATGTAAGACAAGGAGTCAACAATATGCAAAACAAGTCTCAAGACTCAACCTTCACTCGTGCGCTATTGGCGGCCGCGGTAATTGGTTGTCCGCTCTTCGTTCTCGTCTTTATCGTCGAAGGTGCTACCCGCGCTGATTACAATGCTCTTCGTTATCCAGTCAGTTCCCTTTCTATAGGAGGTTTTGGCTGAATCCAAGTTGCCAATTTCATCTTCACAGGATTATTGATACTCGCCTTTGCGGTTGGATTGCGACATGCGCTTCGATCCGGCATAGATGCAATTTGGGGACAAAACGACAAGCAAATCCAAAAGTTGTACAATAGATACGATGTTCCGCCGAACTCTTATTTTGCTGGCTGTCGCCGCGTTGACGCTGGTTGCTCCTGCATCGATCCACGCCTGGCAATGGGTCGATGCTGCCCTCAAGCCGGTCCCGATGCCAACAAGCGCACAGCCGGCAGTCGTGCTGGTGCAAGCCGATTTCGACGGCGATGGTCTGCCGGAAACGTTGGCGCTTTCTGCGGATGGCCGCGCCAGTATTCAGAGCGGCAGCCGGAGGCGCTGGCAAAGTCCGCCGCAGTGGCGGGTGCGTCAGGCCCTGGTGGCCGACCTGAACCACGATGGGCAGCCGGAGGCTGTCCTCTTGGTCTGGCGACCCTTCCAGCCATGGCCGGTGGACGCCTGGCTCCCGAGTGACGGGCGGATCAACAGCTTTCACGATGCCCGCGGAATGTCCTGCCAGATCATTCTGATCGGCTGGTATCAGAACGAATTTCGCGAGCGCTGGGCCGGTTCGGCCCTGGCGGAACCGGTCATACGCCTGGCTGCCGCCGACCTTGACGGGGACGGGAAGCAACTGCTCGTCACGCTCGAGTCTGAGTATAATGATCCGGCCTCAGCTCCGGCGCGCCGTCTTAAGATCTGGGATTGGAACGGATTTGGTTTCTCCGTCGTCTACAAAATGGAAGGCCCGTTCAGCCAGATGCAGGTTGTCCACGCGCCGTACGGACCTATATTGATTCTTTTGCCGTGATACAATTTCCGCGCCCTGCCTAAGGCAGGAAGAGGCCGGGATGAAAACCAACAAGGAGCCCTGATGAAAGTCGAACGTAACCCTCTTTTGTTCTTCTTCAGCATGATCGTGATTGTCTCCATCGCGTGCAACCTGTTCACACCGGCGCCCACCGTGCCGCCGCAGCCTCTGACCAGTCCGGTGGCGCAGGCCTCGCCCACAGCGGGCGGCCCGATCCCCACCCCGCCTGCCAACGTGTACCCCCCGGCTTGGGC
>JAJYOH010000273.1 GCA_021796315.1 Chloroflexota bacterium | reverse complement strand
CAATCCCATTGAGAGATGACCAAAACCGGGAGTCATGTAAACACAATCCGGACGGATGGCTTGCGTGGCAATCAGCTTGACGTAAATCTGTCCGACATTCAGAACATCAAACACAAGGCTTTTCTTTATGATGCCACGCGCTGCATTGACTGCCGCGCCTGCATGATCGCCTGCAGCGTCGAAAACAAAATTCCGATAGACAAGACTCGCATCTGGGTCGCCGGAGTTGGGCTTAAAGGTGAATACCCGAATCTGGATCGCGCCTCGATGGTCTATCACTGTATGCACTGCGAGGAACCCGATTGCCTGTCAGCCTGCCCGGTGGGCGCTTACAGCAAACGCGAAGATGGCCCGGTGCTTTACAACAAAGATGTATGTATCGGCTGCCGTTATTGCATGAATGCCTGTCCATTTGGTGTGCCGCACTTCGACTACAACAAGGGCCTCATTGACGGCGCGTTCATTGATAAATGCACGATGTGCACTCAGCGAATTGACGTTGGCCTGGAGCCGGCTTGCGTTGCAACCTGCCCGACCGATGCGCTGATGTTTGGCGAGCGGGCCGACTTGATCAAAGAAGCGCACGCACGCATCGCCGCGCATCCTGATCGCTACATCAATCACGTTTATGGCGAATTCGAGAACGGCGGCACATCCTACCTTGTTCTCTCTCACGTACCGTTCAGCGAACTCGGCCTGCCCAACTTACCCGAAACACCCGTCAAAACAGTCAGCGAAGAAGTGATGGGACTCACCATTCCGTTTGCGCTTACCTGGGGCGCTGTCCTCACCGGCGTTACGGTCGGCGTACATGAATATAACAAGAGAAAAAGCGCCTCTACAAAACAGGCCGCCGAAGCCGAAAAGGAATCGGAGGAGACCAAATGAAAATGCAAATCAACATTAATCCGCGTCTCCGCTTAAGCCCGTTCGTCATGGTTCTCTTGACGTTGATGGGCATCGCTTTCGTCGTCGCGATGATCCGCTTTGCAGTCGGCATTGGCGCGATCAGCAATTTGAGCAACGCGTATCCGTGGGGCTTCTGGGTCAGCTTCGACTTGTTCACAGGAATCGCCATCAGCAGCGGCGCGTTCGTTCTCACTTCTCTGGTGTACATCCTTGAATTGGAAGAGTTTCGTCCGCTCGTGCGACCGACCCTGCTCACTGGACTGCTCGGCTATGTGATGGAAGTCATCGCCCTGCTGGTTGACCTCGGTCATCCCGAACGCATCTGGCATTACTTCATCTACCAAAACTTCACCTCGTTCCTGCTTGCCATCGGCCTTTATGTGATGATCTATTCGGGCATCATGATGGTTGAACTTGCGCCAGCCGTCCTTGAGCGATTTCACTTGACGAAGCTTGCCGACTTGATCAAGCGTTTCATGAAGCCATTGGTGATCATTGGCGCGACGATCTCAGTTCTTCATCAAGGTTCACTCGGCGCGCTCCTGCTGATCCAGCCTGCAAAGTTGTTCCCGCTTTGGTGGACACCGATTCTGCCGGTTCTATTCTTCATTTCTGCTGTGGCGATTGCGTTGACAATGACCATCTTTGAGTCAACAGTCAGTTCGCGCTATTTCCATCGCGGACTTGAGACTCATCTGCTTGAAAAACTTGCTGCGATCATCCCGTTCGTTTTGGGTATTTATCTGATCGTCCGCTTTGTTCAACTCGCTTTTGCAGGTGACCTGCAATATCTCTTCAACAGCGGCATGATGAGCATTTTGTTCTGGACAGAAATCCTGATCGGCTCGATCATCCCGTTGATCCTGTTCTCGATCAAGAAGATACGCCAAAGCCCGCGCGGACTTCTGACCGGCGCGATCATCCTGCTGCTGGGCATGATGCTGGACCGCTTCGATGTAAGCTGGTTGGCCGTCAAGCACCCCGATCCGTTGAGTTACATCCCGACCTTCATGGCGAATAACGTTCACTACTTCCCGTCATTGCCAGAAATCTCGATTTCAATCGGTATCTTCTCGGCTGGCATCCTGGCCTTTGGCTTGGCGGCTAAATATCTGCCGCTCTTTGAAAACGAGAAAGAATAGCGCTCCAAGCAGGCCGTATGAAAGTTATTTACAAGCCAATCGGCGTAATTCACAGTCCTTTTCATAGCCTGGAGGAAATGCCGATTCAACCTTCAAGTGAATCGAGTGGGCCGGGCACTGTGGAAATCTACACCGAATTTGTTGATGGCTTGAAAGACTTGAGCGGTTTTTCTCACATTTACATCCTCTACCACTTCCATAAAGTGCGCCAGACGAAAATACTGGTCACTCCTTTTCTTGATACAGAGTCACATGGGATCTTTGCCACTCGTGCGCCCAGCCGTCCAAACCCCATCGGCATATCATTAGTAAGAATTGTTAGTGTAACCGACAACCTTATCCACGTTGATCATGTAGACGTGCTCGATGGGACTCCTCTTTTGGATATAAAGCCATATGTGCCCGAATTTGAAAAGGTTTATGATGTTCGGATTGGATGGCTGGAACAAGCAAAAGGACAAATTAGTACCCGGAGGTCAGACAAGCGTTTTGGTTGACATTATTCTTTTCTACTGCCCCCCTGCTTTCAGCTATCTGCACCTGCCCAGTATCGCGGTTAAAACCTGATTTGTTCTGAACCACGAACCGCTCCTTTGCAGGAGCGGTTTTCATCCCTCGACTATAATCCGTTTATGCGTCCATCCTTTTTCCACCACCTGCATCCGCCGACCATCCCGGCCAAACAATCGCGCTGGCGTTACACGCTCGGCGCGGGCGGGACGGCGGTCTTCCTGGCTTTGGTGCTGATTGGAACCGGTGCATTGGAAACATTCTATTACGTTCCCACGCCCGACGAAGCGGCGCGCTCGGTGCAGACCATCAGCTATCTCGTGCCGTTCGGCGGACTGCTGCGCAATATCCATTTCTGGTCGGCGCAGCTTCTGCTGATCGTCACCGCCGTCCATTTGGCGCGCATCGTTTTCACAGGCGCCTACGTACCGCCGCGCCGCTTCAATTATTTACTCGGCCTTGCATTATTTGTTCTTTCAATCCTTCTCGACTTCACCGGCTACGTTTTGCGCTGGGATCAGGGAATTCAATGGGCGCTCGTGATCGGTACAAATTTGCTGAAGACAATTCCGCTTCTCGGAAATTTTTTCTACACCCTCGCCACCGGCGGGACCCAGATCGGATTGCCCACCCTGATCCGTTTCTACGCCTGGCACACCTTCGGGCTGACAGTTGCTATCATTATCCTGATGATCTGGCACGCCTTTCGCGTCCGCCGCGATGGCGGGATTGCCGTCCCGCCTCCACGCTTGCGTACCGATCATGAACGCATCACTCGCAACGAATTGGCGCGACGCGAAGTAACAGCAGCACTTTTCACCAGCGCAGCTTTGATTTTATTGTCAGCCTTTTTCCCTGCTCCCATCGCGCCGCCATTTACGGAAGTATCGTCATTATCGAGCACAGCGCGTGCGCCCTGGTTCTTTTTGTGGGTGCAACAAATGCTCAAATGGGGCGATCCATTTTTCTGGGGCGTCTTCATTCCTGTTACCATTTTGATCGTACTGATATTGATCCCTTATGTTTTTCCAAAACCAACCGACAACGAATTAGGAAAATGGTTTCCGCATTCAAATCGAATAGCACAGATTGTCTTAGCGGTTATTGCTTTATTGATTATTGTATTGACGATATTCGGCAGTCTACCTGTATCTTAAAAGTATGAAACATTTATTGCTCAAGCCGCCGTCATCGGCGGCGAGGACGCCGCCAAGAGCATTATTATAGAAAATGAAACGTTTGATTGCATTAGGCTCCGCTCTTCTTCTTTTCGCTTTGGTTGCAACGTGGTGGATAAATTCGCGACAACCCAAGCCGGTCGAGTTGATTCCAAGGCTGACCGGCAAACCGGAATATTGTCTTACCTGTCACAACGGCTTGGAAGAGATCAGCCCATCGCATCCGGTGAAAACGTTCGGGTGTGTGATCTGTCACGGCGGCGAACGTTTGGCGCTGAACGCCGACCTGGCGCACAGCACCATGCGCGGCGGAGCGAATCCGTCGGACCTGTCGGTTGTCGAAGCTTCGTGCGGCGGAAGCAATTGCCATTCCGGCAGCGAAGCGGACCAACGGAATCATATCCAGCGCGTGACGACCAGCATTCAATCCACGTATGCCGGGGCCATTGCAAACATCCGCTATTCATTTGGCGCACAATCCGATTTGAAAGCGCAACTCGGCATCGTCGCCGTGACGGACAAAAACAATATTTCGCTACAAGCCTTTGATCCCTCGACAGAAACGAACCCAATGGTTCAGAAGTTCGGCGCAAATTGTTTGACCTGTCACATCAACGCTCAACCTCTCAAAGGAGAACAATATGCCCGCCTGACAGGATGCGCCGCATGTCACACTCCTGCTATCCCCTCACCCCTTCTCCCCTCTCCCGCTGGGAGAGGGGACGGGGGTGAGGGAGAGGGGCAAGGGGTGAGGGCGCAAATTCATAAACTAACCACAGCCATCCCATACACGCAATGCAATACCTGCCACAACCGCGGCAACTATGATCTGCGCACGATGACGTTTGTCGAGCGCACCGACCAGCCCACTGACCGTTTGCATAATTATTACCAACCGATCGCTCAATTCACGAAATGCGAATACACGCTCGATTGCGTGGACTGCCACACGCGCACTGAAGCCATGGGCAATGGCAATATTTATTCCAGCAAGAAAGATATTCGATACATTCAATGCAAAACCTGTCACGGCACGCCTGCCGAATTGCCGCAGACCAAAACGTTGACCGATCCAAACGATATCGCTTTTCGGTTGGCCAAGCTCAATCCAATCGTTGACCTGAAACTCGGCGACACAATCCTCGTCACCAATAAAGGCGAACCGTTGTGGAACACGCGAGTTCTACCCGATGGAACTTATCAACTTATCGGCAAAGCCACCGACCAGACTTTCGCTTTCAAACCGGTCATGGGCAGTCACTGCACTCAAAACGGACAGGATCAATCCTCCGCTTACTGCCATGAATGTCACAGCGTTCAGAGATAAAGTGCCCAACCCCACCCGCCGCGATTTTTTGAAACTCACCACCACTGCCCTGCTGACCGCCAGCGGACTGCTCGGCTTGGGCGGCTTATTGCGCTTTTTGGATTACCAAACCGAGCCGTCGCCTAAAACGGAATTTGACATCGGCCCGGCCTCCAAATATCCGCTGGATTCCCGCACGCTTCTTCCCAGCGTCCCGGCCGTTCTCATCCACAATGCGGCTGGATTTTCAGCCTTGAGTTTGGTCTGCACCCACCTCGGCTGTACGGTTGAGCAAAACGCGGACGGCTTTGCCTGTCCCTGTCACGGTTCGCGTTACAACGCGGACGGTCTGGTGCAACGCGGTCCGGCCTCGAAACCTTTGCGCCAACTCCGCATAGAAATGACGCAAGACGAAACGTTGATCCTGCACACTGATTAACTCATCTTCCGCAAATGTGTTGCTCCTCACGCAATATGGCTATCTCAAAGTCAGAGAACGAAACGCGAAGCCGCGAAGATCGCGAAGATTTCTCTTTTCTTGGCGCGCTTCGCGCTCTTCGCGGTGAAAAATGACAAAAATTGGAATTCACCATGGGCTTTGAGAAAGCCATGGATCACGCAACGAGACAATAGTTTACGGAGAACTCCATGATCCCTAATTTATCCAACCTGCTTGAACTTTCCTCCAGCCGACACACTCATCTTTGTCCGCGGCAAGTCTTGGGAGTCCGCATGGGATTGGCCGGGCTGGATGTCATGGGAATCAAAGCGCCCGTCACGAAACTCAGCGCGCTCGTGATCGTCGAAACGGACAGTTGTTTTGCGGACGGGATTGAAGTATCCACCGGCGCGACGGTCGGCCACCGCACACTGCGCGTGAATGATATGGGCAAGATCGCCGCCACTTTTGTCAATGTAAAGACCGGTCATGCAGTCCGCATTTCGCCTGCGCTGGATGTGCGCCAGCGTGCGCCAATCTATGCCCCACACGAAAAGCGTCATTACTTTGCGCAGCTTGAAGGCTATCAGGTCATGCCGGAACAGGAACTATTCCGCTTTCAGGAGGTGATCCTGCAGCCATCCTTGAGCGCCATCCTCAGCAAGCCGGGTATGCTGGTCAAATGCAATCATTGCGGCGAAGAGATCATCAACGAGCGGGAGGTTTATTCCAATGGCGCGACGCTCTGCCGTACCTGTGCGAGTCAAGGCTACTATTTGAGCAAGCCCGCACGCGTGGAAATATGTGCCATAATGGACGGACAGCCCCGCTAAAGCAGTGTTTTGTGATGCAAAATGGCAATTTGAACCGCGCACGCAACCAGTTCCAATATGCTCATTTTATCGAACGCGCCAACGAAAGCGTTTCAAAGCCGGTGGAGCGCGGGATCAGGTTGAGGTTTGTAATAATTCGGGCGTCGGTGGGAGGGGCTTGCGGGTGGTCAGATCGAGCATGGCCCTTCAAGGTCAATGCTGACCGCTTTCTTCCTGTTGGATTTGAGAACGTCGTGATGGACTTTCCAGCGCGCTCTTCCTTCATCCGCTACTTAACGGCTTTATCTGTAATCTTCAGCGCTTCATCCAGCACGTCAAAGCCTGCCTTCAATTGATCTTCCGTGATGATCAGCGGCGGGATAATTAGCGCCGTATGCCAATGCACATCCAGAAACAGTCCGTGATCGAAGCAATATTTTTTAAAGGCGGTCATCTCCGGGCTGGACGAATTCCACGGCGCCATCGGTTCTTTCGTTTCTCTATCTTTGACTAATTCGACGATTCCAAACAATCCTATCGAGCGGACATCGCCGACGGATGGATGCGACTCGCCCAAGTCAGTCAACATGCGCTTCAAAACCGGACCCATGGCGGCCGCGTGCTCGACGATTTTATCTTCCCTGATAACAGTGATATTCGCGATCGCCGCCGCCAACGAAATGGGATGTGACGTGTACGTCAGCCCGGCTTTGTAGGCTGTCTCGTCAAAATGGGCCGCGATCTCCGGCTTCATCGCCACCGCGCCGAGCGGCGCATACGCGGACGTCAGCCCTTTTGCCATCGTCATAATATCCGGCACGACGTTCCAGTGATCCACCGCAAACCATTTGCCGGTGCGGCCAAAGCCGCTCATCACTTCGTCGGCGATCATGAGGAGGCCGTATTTATCGCACAAGACGCGCACGCCCTGCATATATCCGTCCGGCGGGATGATGATGCCGTTCGTGCCAGTGACAGATTCCATCAGGATCGCGGCTATCGTCTCCGGCCCTTCGTATTGAATGATCTCTTCGAGATGATTCAAATAATCGCGCGTGAAGTCTTCATCCGAAATATTTGGGTTGGATCGGTGAAAGGTCGAGCGGTAACGGTACGGGTCCAGAAAATGAACGACGCCCGGCATCAGCAGCGGCTCCCAGGCCACGCGGCGCGGATCGCCCGTGGCGGCCATGGCGCCCGCCGTCGCACCGTGATAGGACCGATAGCGCGTCAAAATTTTGTAGCGACCCGTATGACCACGCGCCAATTTGATGGCATTCTCGTTGGCGTCCGCGCCGCCCAGCGTAAACAAGACTTTAGTCAATTTTCCGCCGGGTGAAACTTCGGCCACCAGTTTGCTTGCCAGCGCACGGACTTTGTTGGTCATGCTCGGCGC
>JAJYOH010000014.1 GCA_021796315.1 Chloroflexota bacterium | reverse complement strand
TGAACGTGAATGAGCCTTTGATAAGTTGCAGCTTGCCGAGTACGCCGCCATCAACGATCTCCTTCACTTTCAAAGTTTGCGGATGATGACGGTACATAAATGCTTCAGCTAAAACCTTTCCAGTTTCACGCGAAGCTGCGATCATCGAATCAGCTTCAGCGAGAGTCAAAGCGAACGGCTTCTCACATAAAACATGTTTGCCTGCACGCAAAGCCTTGATCGTCCATTCGGCGTGAAGATTATTTGGAAGCGAATTATAGATAACGTCTATTTCGGGGTCATTCAATAATGCCTCGTAACTACCGTGCGCGCGCGGAATATTCCACTCGCGGGCGTAGGCATCAGCGGAGGATTGGCTTCTCGAAGCAACGGCCAGCAAGCGGGTCCGGTTTGAAGCGTTGAGCGGTGGAATCAATGCACGGTTAATTCTGGCTGTCGAAAGAAGTCCCCAGTTGAGTTTTTGTCGCATGGTCTATTCCTTTCATCAGGATAAGGATCGAGATAAACATCAGAACCGCAAATATTAATACGATGGTGAAACCGGCCTGCAATCCAAACAGATCGCTCCCCCAGCCAACCAGCCACGGGCCGATTAATCCACCGAGGCCCGCAAAGGTAAAAAGCACGCCGAGAACGGTATTTATATTTTCATGATGTAAATCAGAAACGGCGGCTGTGATGGTCGGGAAAATAATTGAAAAGAAAAGCCCGCTCATTGGCAGGAAAAATGAAAGCTGGCCTGAACCAAATAAGCCGAGCAAAATACAAATTATTCCGCCGATGGATGCAAAAAATATAGAACGCAAATAGCCGATGCGCTGTACAAAAAATCCGCCAACCAGACGACCCGCCGTCAATGTTGCAAAAAACAAAAAAAGAAATTGTGTGCTGGATGTAACAGATGCGTCACGCGATTGCTGAAGAAATGTTACCAGCCATGAACCAATGCCGATCTCGGCGGCGACATATAAACAGATGACAACATAAAACCAGGGCAATTGACTTTTGAATGCAATTTGGGGAATATGACGAAAATCAAGCTCAACTTTTTCTTCAGCTTTTGGAAAGCGCAGAAAAATAAAAAGCAGAATAAAGACTGCAACAAGGATGAGGTCCCAGCGATAAATGGTGCGCCATGAAGTATTCAAAGTAAAAAGCCAACCTGCAAAAAGCGGTGCAAGCATGGAGCCCAATCCGTGCAAAACAGCCATCAGGTTCAGGAAAAGCCCTTTGCGCTCGTGATGCAAATTAACAATGACGGCGTTCGGACCAAGTTCAAACGCGCCCAATCCCATCCCAACAATGAAGAGAGAAACCGCAAGGAATATTGGAAGTTGAAATGAGCTGTAACCGCCCACTCCCGCCAACAGACAAATGCCGGCTAAAAGGATCACGACCTTGAGGCCGAAGCGGTCTGCAAGCAACCCCGTGATAAGTGTGGCAATGAGAAAACCAAGATATTCTCCGAAGAAAATATTTCCCCCCGTGCCATAATTGATATTCAACTCGGCCAGCATGGCAGGTAAAGTCGGACCTTTGAGATTATCTGTAAACCCGAAGATAAAAAACGCCAGAAAGCATCCGGCGGTCAGCAGAAAAACAATCGTGCGTGAAGGTTTGTTTTGCATGTCTGAAATTATAAAGCAACAAGTCTGGTTCCTCTTGAAACCAGACTTGTTCGCTAAGCCAGTATTGAGATGATCTTATTTGCTTTGTCGGCGGGTGGTCACGTCAAAGATCACAGCGGCGGCAAGCACAAGGCCTCTTACGATGTACTGAAGGGAAATATCAGTACCCATCAGGTTCATACCGCTGGTCAGGGACATGTAAACCAGCGCGCCGATCAACGATCCCATCACGCGGCCAACGCCGCCAGCCGGTGAAACGCCGCCGATAAAGGCCGCCGCAATGGCGTCCAGTTCGAACAGCTGGCCGCCTGTCGGTGTCGCAGACTGCAAACGCGAGGCAAACAAAATGCCTGCCAGCGCCGAGAGCATACCCATCGAACCAAAAACGATATAGGTTAATTGTTTGATGTTAACGCCGCTCAGTTGCGCCGCTTCAGGATTACCACCCATTGCGTAAATATGCCGGCCAAGCACTGTTTGGGTCGTAATGAAGTGATAGACCCCAACCACTATCAACACGATCACAACCGTCCATGAAAGGCCGTTGTAGCCAGCCAGCACCCAGGTAATATAAGCGACCAGACATGAAATGAAGACCAACTGAAGGATGAATATTCCCATCGGAAGAACTTCAAAGTTATAGGCCTGCTTTTTTCTGCGACCATCGATTTCACTTATGACGAATAGAACGATGGCTGCCAGTCCGATGATAAGGGTTAATTTATGAACCCCGGGCAGGAATGTGCTGTCGGAAGGGAAAATGTCAGGAATAAAACCATTGCCAATGGCGTTAAAGGTGGCATTTGAAATGATGATTGTGCCTGTACTTGCTGTGGCCAAAAGAAGCGCTCCACGATAAGCCAGCCATCCGCCCAAGGTCGCAACAAAGGCTGGAATTCCGAGCTGCGCCACCAAATAAGCGGTCAGCAACCCGGCCAGGATTCCAATCGCAAGCGCAAGCGGGATGACCACATAAATAGGTTGGTTCAATCCGCCTGGAATGATTTTTGGGTCGGCCATAGCAATGGCTGCAATCGCGCCAATGAAACCCGAGAGAAAGCCAACGGACAAGTCAATGTGGCGTATGACAATAACCAATGTCATGCCAACGGCCAACACTGCAATATAACCCGTTTGATTCAACAGGTTGCTGATGTTTCTCGGCGAAATAAAAAGGCCTTTTGTCGTAATCTGAAAGATGCCCATGATTACGAACAGGGCGATGAACATTCCATAATCACGGATATTCTGGCGTAATACCTTTTGCAAATCATTAAAGAACGACATAGCGATCCTCCTCAATAGTTCGTTGCCATTTGCATGATTTTTTCCTGAGTCGCTTCCCCTATTGGCAATTCACCAGCGATTTTACCTGAGGAAACAACGTACACTCTATCGCTCATTCCAAGAATCTCGGGCAATTCAGATGAGATCATAATGATGCTCATACCCTGTTCCACCAGCTTGGTCATGATCGTATAAATTTCATACTTCGCGCCCACATCGATGCCTCGTGTCGGCTCGTCCAGGATTAAAACTTTGGGACCAACGAATAACCATTTGGCAACAGAGACCTTTTGCTGGTTGCCGCCGCTTAAATTCGAAACCTTCTGTTCAATGCTCGGCGTCTTTATATTAAGATTTGCCTTATATTCATTGGCAACCTTGACCTCCGCATTGTTGTCAACCACACCCTGTCTGGATGCTATTTCCTTCAAGTTGGCAATTGTGATATTTTGTTTTACATCCTGGATCAGGATCAACCCGGAAACTTTTCTATCCTCGGTGGCATAAGCCATGCCTGCATTGATCGCATCATGTGGATGGCTGAATTGCTTTTTCTCGCCCTTAATATACAACTCTCCAGTGACTTGATAGCCCAGCGGGTTGCCAAAAATGCTCAAAGCCAATTCCGTGCGCCCTGAGCCCATCAAACCAGAAAAGCCAACGATCTCGCCCTTCTTTACATTGAAATTAACGTTCTTGAAAATATTCCTACCCAGATTTGGATCGTAAGCGCTCCAATTCCTGACTTCAAGCACCACATCCCCAGGAGCTTTGCGTTCCCGATGGGGATAGATATTATCGATCTCGCGTCCCACCATATGTTTGATAAGTACATTCTGCGACACTTCGCCCTTCTTTGCATCCAACGTGCAAATCGTCTGGCCGTCGCGCAAAACCGTGACTACATCCGCGATTTCTATAACTTCCTTCAACTTATGCGAGATCAGGATGCAAGTGACACCATGCTCTTTAAGACCGCGCAACAGGTTAAGCAAATTTTCGCTGTCGATCTCATTCAGAGCGGCAGTGGGTTCGTCTAGAATTAACAGTTTTACATCCTTGCTCAAGGCCTTTGCGATCTCGACCAACTGCTGTTTGCCAACACCCAAATCTTTCACCTGCAAAACCGGGTTGATATTCAACCCGACTTTCTTTAACATTTCCCCCGCCCTCTTAATGGTTTCATTCCAATTAATGATTGGACCAGATGTGATCTCGTGACCCAAGAAAATATTTTCGTACACTGTCAATTCAGGGATAAGTGCTAATTCCTGATAAATAATAGCAATACCCGCTTTTTCGCTATCGCTGATACTCGAAAAATGTTGAACTTCTCCATTGAAAAGAATATCTCCAGTATATTCCCCATGCGGATAAACCCCGCTCAACACCTTCATCAAGGTGGATTTACCTGCACCGTTTTCACCTACAAGACAATGGATCTCTCCCTCGGCAACTTGAAAACTGACATTGTTCAATGCCTTTACACCTGGAAATTCCTTTGTAATGTTTTTCATCTCTAAAATGGAATTTTTCATAGGCACATCCGTTCCAATTGCTGAGATAGGTTTTCAGAATTATACAGGAATAGCGGCAAATTGCGCCACTATTCCTGTATAAACTAACTGTTATAGATTATGGTAAGCCGGTGAAATCGCTGGCCTGGTAATAACCAGAGTCGATCAGCGCTGCCTTGACATTGTCCTTGGTAACTGTCACGATCGCAGACGGTTTGGCCGGGACATCGATCTTGCCGTTGTTGTAGGTGGTGGTGCCCTGCGGTGCCGTACCCGAGAGGAAGGCGTTGGCTGCTGTAACAGCATCGGCCGCCAAAGTGCGGACATCTTTGAAGACGGTCATTGACTGCTTGCCATCAATGATGTACTGAACGGAAGCCTTCTCAGCATCCTGACCGGTCACATAGTACTTCGTCACATCCTTATCGGCGGCGAAGGCATCGGCAATAGCGCGGGCGGTGCCATCGTTCGGGGCGAGGATGTAAACGGTGCCCTTGTCAGCCTTGGTGGCCTTGGTCAGGTTGGCCTCGGCCAGGTTCTTGGCAGTGTTGAAGTCCCAGTTGGTTGTGATCTGGCCGATGATGGTGCTTTCCTGGTCACGGGTCAACTTGGCATTGCTCTGCAAGCCAACAGCCTTGTCGGAGTTCTTGATAACGAACGTGCCATCGGCAATCTTGGGTTGGATCGTTTCCCAAGCGCCTTCGAAGAAGATGAAGGCATTGTTGTCGGAAGCCGCACCAGCATACAGATAGAGCGGATTGCCTTTGGTTGTGCCAGCTTGCTGGATCAGATACTTACTCCAGGCTGCGCCTACTGCAAAGCTGTCGAAGGTTACATAGTAATCAACTGCAGTGGTATCGCGAATCAAGCGATCATAGGAAATGACCTTGACACCAGCGGCATGTGCTTCTTCAGCGGCTGCCGCGGCTGCGCTAGCATCCTGCGGGCAGATGATGATGACTTTGACGCCCTGGCTGATCAGCGCTTCCACATTTGCCTTTTCCTTGGCGGAATCGCCCTGGCTAAACAGCGGCTCCCACCCTGCCTTCTGGAATACTGCCTGATCCTGCAACCAGCGCGGCTCATCCTTTGTCGGTAATATAACCCCCACCAATGATGTGGCAGGTGCAACAGTCGCGGCGGGAGCTTGAGTCGCGGCGGGAGCTTCGGTAGCGGCGGGCGCTGCCGGGGTTGGGGTTGCAGCGGAACCGCAAGCAGACAGCACAGTTGCGGCTACAATGAGTACAGCCAGGAGGCTGTAGAGATATTTTTTAGACATGGGTATTCTTCTCCTTTTAGTTTGGTTAAAGTGTAACTACCGAATGAAGTGGACTTATATTTATCAGCTTGTATACTCACCTCCTTTCAATATGTGAAGGCTTGGATAGCACATCGTCCACGACGATGGCAATTGCTCCAATCAGGCTGGCATCCTGTCCAAACGTGGACAAAACCACCTCCGCCTGTTGGCCAATTTCGGGTAATGAATAATGGGTCACAGCCTCTTTGGTTGATGGCAGGAGATAGTCGCCTATAATACTCAACGGGCCACCAAGAATAATTTTTTCCGGATTAAAGATATTGATCAAGCTGGCAAAGCCCTGTCCTAAAGACATGCCTGCCTTAGAAATGGCATCTCTCATATCCACATCTTCAGAATCGGCGACCTGTTTGATTAAGGAAATTGAAGGCAGAGGATTCTGTTCAGAGAAAAGTTTTGAACTAGCGCCATTCTGCTTTAGCTCCAACCGCGTTCGAACACGCTGGGCAATCGAGGATTGATTGGCATATGTTTCCCAATAACCAAGGTCTTCGGCTTGATTTTGTGGTTTCGATGATCCAGCAACCATCATTGGAGAGCGTCCGATCTCGCCTGCAAAACCATTTTTACCGCGATACAACTTCCCGTTCAGGAATAGGCCGCCCCCAATGCCAACACCCGCAAATACGAAAATAAAATCCTTGCTATGACGAGCCACCCCAAAAAGGTGTTCTGCGATGGCAGCCGCGTTGGCATCGTTTTCAATGAATACCTTCAAACCAGTTTGATCAGAGAATATTTTTCGTAAAGGAACGTTTCGCCAGCATAAGTTTGGAGCAAAAATTAAGACCCCATCGTCCAGATCCACAATTCCAGGCGCTGCAAGCCCCAATCCAATCAATAGCAGCGACATATCGCGTCCGGTCGCAATAGCTTCATGGACCAAATCCAACGTTTTGGCTAACGTAGTCTCCTGGTCCTCATTAGGATCGGAATTTACTGCGCGCCGCCATAAAATATTTCCAAGAAAATCGGTCAGTGCAACCGAAACAAAGTCTACGCCGAGTTCCACACCGATGATATGCCCCGCTTGCGGATTGATTTCCAATAAAGTGGAAGGACGCCCCGTGCCTACTGAGTTCATCCCAGTCTCATGGATCAGCCCTCGGGCCAACAGTTCTTCCACCAGACTCGATACCGTAGATTTATTCAAGCCTGTAATAACTGCAAGTTGCGCACGAGAAAGCGGCGCTTCCGTGTGAATAACACGAAGCACAGATGACAAGTTTACTTCTCGTACGAAGGCCTGATCAGCGGTGTTTTTTGAGCTCATAAGGGCTATTTAGTTGGTTGCCACAACATACTAACTATTATAAGAAAAAAAAGTCTTTTGTCAATCAGGAAAACGAGGGTAAAGACGAACAACTTTCCCACAGTAAAGAATCACAGGTAAATTTTGGCTCTCTGGGGTTTGCCGTGATTCTGTACACGGATTGAACGGATGCCACAGAATCTCACGGAAAAGCCTTTTAAAAAATCCGCGTTGACCTGTGTCCGTCCGTGTAATCCGTGTTCAAAAGGTTTAATCACGGCGATTCCCAATGAACCGAAATTTTTCACCTGATAGAGCCTTAAAACCCCATACAAAGATAAATCGCGACACTTCCCAAGAATTTTATCCTCCTGAAAGCAGATTAGATATAATCGTACAATGCGCCAACTGCCTCCCCTCATTCGCTGGACGAGATCATCTACTATTCTTCTTAGCGGCTTTTTCTTTATCATCTGCCTCATTATTTATGTTTGGTGGCCCTTGGCTGAAGAATATCTGGCTTATGTTCCATGGAATGGTCCATGGTGGCTTTACATGGACTGGCTGCTGATCGGTATTTTTCTTTTCATGTCACTGACCATTGTAGCCCGCGCCGATCTCCGCACGGATGGTCTGATCGTTCTGGTCGGGACTGTGGGCGGACTCGTGATCGAATCGTGGGGCACCCAAACCAATCTTTGGCACTACTACACTGCTGAGCGTCCGCCTTTATGGATTATCCCCGCCTGGCCGATTGCCACCCTATCCATTGACCGCATCACGCGCGCGTTGAGTTTTTTTCTGCCAAAAGAAAATCTGCACATCTATAAAATTCTTTATTGGCTCACCTTCTTGATATTTTATGGGCTGATGCTTTTGTTTGTCGCGCCTACATTCGATAAATCCTATACTATTCTCGCGCTCCTGTTTTGTGCCATTCTCATTCTCTCCCCCACAGACCATCGCCTTACCTTCCTCATTTTCATTGCAGGCGCGGGCCTCGGATATTTTCTCGAGCTTTGGGGCACAACCCGCGAATGTTGGACTTATTACACTTTTCAAACGCCGCCGCTCTTCGCGGTGCTGGCGCACGGGATGGCCGCCGTCGCTTTTTGGCGGACGGGGCTGGCGCTGAAAATGCTCGGAACGAGACTCGGCCTGTTTAGGCCTCAACCGGTTGAGGTCCCGGCTGAGCGGGGCGAGTGGTAGCCAAAGCGCGCGAGAAGTGTAATTTATCCTGTTGGTGACATTCATCATATTGACACGGACAAATTTAGTCCTACAATGTGACCTGCTGGTCATATGACCAGCAGGTCACATTATTATGCCCAAGCAAACTTTCATCAACCTCCCCCAGGAAAAACGCAAAACGATCCTCAATGCCGCCGTGGAAGAATTTGCCGATTACGGTTTGGAGAACGCATCCACCAACCGCATTGTGAAAAACAGCGGCATTGCAAAAGGAAGTTTCTACCAGTATTTCGAAGACAAGCAGGATGTCTTCATATATTTGCTCGATGTGATCGGGCAACAAGAAATGGAATTTTTCAAGGAAAAGCATCCGCCGAGCAATAACATGGACACCTTCCAGTATTTCCGCTGGATGGTCAAAACAGGCACGGAATTTGGTCTCGTCCATCCGCGCGAAATTCAGGCCGCCTGGCGTGTATTACTTGGTGAAGGTTTTTATTACGGAAAGAATTTGGCTGGGTATCGCCAAAAGACCACACAGGCGCTTACGGTCATGATCAAGCAAGCCATGGAACGCGGCGAAGTGGATCCAAGTGTAGATGTGGAATTGGCTGTCATGATCATGGAAACGTGGAGCAATACAATCACGATGTATGTCATAAATGAAGGCGCACAGCAAAAAGATATGCTGAAATGGATGCGCTCGCCGAAAACCCAGGAAACGATAGATAAATTGTTGTACGTAATGGAATACGGTTTACGCAAGACAGAATCTGAATTCAAAACCGGCGCTTAGAAAGGAAACGACAATGCAACTTTACCTGCGCCTCGCATGGCGCAACGTCTGGCGGCATACACGCCGCACGATCATCATCGTGCTTGCCATGTCGCTGACATTGGCTTTGATGATGTTCTATGATGGTTTGATGAATGGCTTTACCGATGCCATCTACGGGAACGCTGTAAAAGTGTTGGGCGGAAATATTCAAGTCCACGCGCAAGGTTATCGCGCCGAGGCAAATTCAAACCCGCTTTTGCCGCTGGCTGACCCGCAAGCTGTGATCAAAGCCGCGGAGGCGAATCCGCTGACATTGGCTGCCACGCAGCGCATCAAAACCGGCGGATTGGTCACCAGTCCCGAAGGCGCGTTTTCGGTAGGCATTATTGGTGTCGAACCCGAAAAAGAATTGAAGGTCAACGTCATCGGGCAGAATGTCAAAGATGGCAGAAATCTCACCAGCGCAGACCTCGATAGCGTTTTGATTGGCAAAGGTCTTGCCGATGCGATGGACGTCAAAGTGGGCGACCGGATCACGATGGTGGGAAGCTCGCAGCATGAGCAGATGCGTCAGCGCACGATGACCGTCGTCGGCATTTTCGATCTGGGCATGACCGACATCGAAAAGCAAAGCGTTTATATCTCGCTCGGCGAAGCGCAAGCGCTTTACGGAGTGACGGGTTCCACTGAAGTGGCGGTCTTTCTACAACATCTCGGCCAGGAAGGCAGCGTCATCAACGGCATGAAATCCGCCTTGCCGTCCGGCTATGAAATCGAATCATTCGAAGCGAACTATCCCGACCTCGCCTCCGCGATCAACACCAAAGGCGGCGTGATGAACATCTTCAGCGTCATCATTATCGCCATTGCGGGCGTCGGCATTCTCAACCTCTTGCTGATGGCGGTCTACGAGCGGACGCGTGAGATCGGTGTGCTCGGTGCGATGGGACTCAAGCCAGCTCAAATCTCCCTGCTGTTCATTCTTGAGGGAATCATGATCGGGTTGGTCGGTATCGCGGTGGGCATTGTCTTCGGTTTGGCCATCAACGGATACTTGATGAAAGTCGGACTCGACTTTGGCAGCATGTCACAGGCCGCAAGTTATATGGCGTTGATGCAAAGCCGCGCTTATCCCACCTGGGGCGTTGAGAAGTTGTTCATGCGCGCCTCCACAATCCTTATTGTCTCCGCGTTGGCAGCGCTTATCCCTGCTTTTGAAGCCGGGCAGCGCGAACCTGCCGAAGCCCTGCATTTTGTATGAGGTAAGCCATGATGCAAATTTTCAAAATGGCTTTTCGCGATTTAGGCCGCAACCGCCGCCGCAGTTTCTTTTCCGCACTGGCGGTAGCCATTGGACTTGCATTGCTGATTCTAATGTCGTCCGTGATCGCAGGCGAGATGGGCAGCGCGATCGAGTCTGCCATCCGGCTTTCAAGCGGACATATCCAGGTCCGTGCGGCGACCTATAACGAAAATAAATCGAGTCTCAAATGGGATGACCTGGTCGCCAATCCGGATCAGATCGCCAGTCAGATTGCCGCGCTGAGTCAGGTCAAAGCCGCGACGCCGCGACTGTACGCAAGCGGATTCCTTTCATCGGGGACTCAATCCGCGGGAGCGAAGATCACAGGCATTGACCCGTTGTCGCCCGCGAGCGATCCGTACCGCGAGGGAATCGTCAGCGGGAGCTATCTCAGCCCCGATGACCGCGACGCGGTGTTGATCGGCAAACCGATGGCGGAGAAATTGAATTTGAAAGTCGGTGACAATGTCAGCCTTTCGCTCAACACTGCAAATGGCAACGTGCAGGAGCAGACCTTTACCGTGAAGGGCATCTATACCACCAACACGTATGGTTTCGATAGTTCAACGGTTTTCCTGCCGCTGGCAAAAGCACAGGCGATGACGCAAACGGAGAATCACGCCAGCACGATTTTTGTCCTGCTCAAAGACACTTCGCAAACTGACGCTGTTGTGTCTGCGCTCAAAGTTCCTGCGAACTTGCAAATCAAAACGTGGAGGGATTTGAATGCCTTGTTCGTTGAATGGGAGGCCCTAGCCCAAAGTTACATCGGGATCTTTTACATGATCATCCTTGCCATCACCGCTTCAGTCATCATCAACACACTGATCATGTCGGTTTACGAACGGACGCGTGAAATCGGCATCCTCTCCGCCATCGGAATGCGCGGCGTCCGCATCATGGGATTATTCCTGGCCGAATCCTCCCTGCTGGCTGTCGGCGGTGTAATCATGGGCTTGCTTCTTGGTTTGCTTTCCGTTTACCTTTTCAACATCAACGGATACTACATTGGCAACATGGGTCTTACCGGCATATTAGTCACCGACACCATTCGTGCCAAGTTGACCTTGAACGATACAATCAACGTGACCATTATGACGTTTGTGGTCACGATACTGTCTGGACTTTACCCGGCAATCACAGCTTCCCGCTTGGAGCCGGTTGCCGCCCTGCGCGCTGAAAAATAAATAATTCGACCTATCCTCCGTCCCCTTCTAAAAGGGAAGGGGTGTCCGAAGGACGGGGTTAGGTCAAGGAGAACAAAATGGAAGTCGTAAAAATCGAAAACGTTACTCGTGTATATAAGATTGGAAAGGTTGAAACACAAGCGCTGCGCGGCGTTAATCTTTCCATTACGAACGGAGAATTTACCGCACTGGTCGGACCTTCCGGCTCCGGCAAGACCACCCTCCTGCAAATGATCGGCTGTCTTGATCAACCCACTTCGGGACACGTCATCATCAACAGCAAGGATGTCACTACCCTCAACCGTAACCAGCGCGCCGATATGCGCCGCGGCACGATTGGGTTCATTTTCCAATTCTTTGCTTTGATCCCCACTCTCACTGCATACGAAAATGTGGAGATGCCGCTTTTGCTCAATGGACATACAGCCAAAGAGCGCCATGACCGCGTCATGGAATTGCTCAAAGCGATCGATCTTACCGACCGCGCCAATAACCGCCCCGATCAACTCAGCGGCGGACAACAGCAACGCGTCGCGATTGCGCGCGCCCTGTCCATCAAGCCCAGCATGATCCTGGCCGACGAGCCGACCGCCAACCTCGACACCGAGAATGGCAAGCAGGTTATGGAGATCATGCAAAAACTCAATGAAGAAACCGGCGTTACCTTTATTTTCGCAACACACGATCCGCGCGTGATCAAGTATGCCAAGCGTGTCGTCACCCTGCGCGATGGTTTGATCGTTGAGAATAACGATACAAATAAGAAGTAAGAACCCAGGATGAAAAGAATGAAAAAAATCTTATTGATGACTTGCATCATTCTGGCGTTGACTTTGACCGCCTGCAGTTCGGCATCCACACCAACGGCCATTCCCACAATTGTGTTGAATGCCCAGCCGTCCACATCATCGCAAACATCATCGAGCAGTGTTTCAGCCTCAGGACAGGTTGTCCCCGTACAAAGCGTCAAATTGAGTTTCCCATTGACCGGCGCAGTAAAAACCGTCGAAGTCAAAGCTGGGGACACGGTATCAGCCGGACAAACTTTAGTCACACTCGATACAACTTTACTTGAGGCCCAGGTCAAAGAAGCCCAGGCAAATGTCGATGCCACAAAAACCCAACTCGCTTATCTGATCCGCATTGGCACCGACCATGAGCACCTGAAATCTGCCCAGGCGGATATAGATCGCGTTCAGGCGCTGCTCGATTCCGCCAACGCTACTCTTGCCCAAGCCACGCTCACCGCCCCCTTTAATGGAACTATCGCATCGGTTGATATTTCCCCCGCAGAAACAGTTACCCACGGCATGATCGTGATCACGCTTGGAAACCTTTCACATTTTCAAATTGAAACAACAGACTTAAGCGAACGCGACGTGCCCTCGGTGCAAGTTGGACAATCGGCTGGCATATCCATTCGGGCGCTAAACAAACAGGTAACAGGCAAAGTGATTGACGTGTCCCGCATTTCATCCACGCTCGGCGGCGATGTGGTCTACAAAGTAACTATTGGGCTGGATGAACAACCTCAGGGTTTGCGTTGGGGTATGACCGCCGATGTAAAAATTGCGACCGGCCAATAGATCGGAGACAGCAATGAAAAAGTTTTGCTGGACCAGGCTCGCGGCAGGCATGATATTAACCATCATCCTTGCCGGATGCGCCTCCCCATCCCCGGCCCCAGCGGCTCTGCCAATCAGTGCTTCACCTACGCCGGTTGCTAATACCAGTTCATCAACAGCCGACAGTGTCACAGCCTCCGCAGTTGCTGCCCCGGCACAAATATCTCAATTGGGATTCCTAATCTCAGCTTCAGTCAAGGAAGTGGATATAAAAGAAGGCGACAAGGTTAAGCAAGGACAGACCCTGGTTATATTGGACACGCCCCAACTGAGTCTGTCAGTTGAGGCAGCGCAGGCAGCCCTAATTTCTGCACAAGCGAAAGCAATCATCCGCAGTTATCAACACAAAGAATACATTGACGGAAAAGTATATTACCTCAGTGGTCCGCCCGAACTGCGGCAGATCGCAAATATTCAAGTTGTCCAGGCCCAGGCCGCGTTGGAAACTGCTCAGGCGACGTTAGCTCAAGGCACACTGATAGCGCCCTATGATGGCACAGTGGTCTCACTTAATATCGTGCCCGGACAACTTGTCCAACCGGGACAGGTTGTGGCCGTGATCGGCGACTTGAATCATTTGCAAATTGAAACCACCGACCTAAGCGAACGAGATATTGCTGGCGTTCAAATCGGCCAGACTGCGAAGATACACATCAAAGCTTTGAATCAGGATTTTACCGGCAAAGTAATCGCAATTGCCCCGCTTGCCACAAAATACAACGCGGACTGGGTTTATAAAGTCACGATTGAATTTGATAAACAGCCGCAGAATCTGCTATGGGGCATGAGCGCCGATGTGACCATTCAAACGAAATAGTTACCTGCGTCATTGCGAGCGATGGTCGAGTAGGACAAAGTCTGTATCGAGACCGAGCGAAGCAATCTCCTACTCCGTGATGTAACAGGAAATGCACTTTATGCCCGGGCAGGCAAGCATCCGGGCGTTTTCATTTAATTTGACGTAAAATATCAAAACCCAGAAAGGAATACAAATGACTCTCCCAACCAAGATCACCGTCATCGGCGCAGGCTCGGCCTCCTTCGGCGAGAACACCCTCTCGGCCATTATGCACTCGAAGAAATTGCGCGGCTCCACGCTGGCGCTGGTGGACAGAAACGCTGACAGCCTGGATATCGTCCATCGGCTGGCGAACCGCCTCAACGTCGAATGGGATGCGGGCTTCACCATCAGCGCATACACACATCACCAGGATGCGCTCGATGGCGCGCAGTTCGTCGTGTCGGCCATTGAAGTTGGTCCGCGCGAAGAATTATGGCGCAAGGATTTTGAACTCACACAAAAGCACGGACTTCGCCAGCCTTATGGCGAGAACGGCGGCCCCGGTGGATTCGCGCACGCGGCGCGCAACGTCCAGCCTGTGCTCGAGATCGCGCGCGACATGGAACAAGCCTGCCCCGATGCGTGGTTCATCAATTTTACGAATCCGATGGTACGCATCTGTGATCTTGTTAATCGTCACACAAAAATAAAAGCAGTTGGCCTGTGCCATCAAATTTTTATCGGTTATTGTTTCGTCGGCATGATGCTCGGCAAAGAACTCGGCATTGATGTGCCCGAAGGCATCACTGGAATGCAGGCCGATATTATGGGACATGCCCTGCGTCAGCAAGTCATTCATCAGACTCTTCCTCTTGTTGACATTCGCGCCGCCGGGACGAATCACTTCACCTGGATTCTCTCCATTCGCGACAAACGCACCGGCGAGGATCTTTATCCACTTTTCCGCGAACGCTTCGCTTCTTTCGACCCGAAATTTGAGCCGCTTACGAGAGACGTTTTCAACGCCTTTGGCTTGTTCCCCGTCCCCGGCGACACACATTTGTGCGAATACCTGCCCTGGGTTTCGGACCCGGTAACCAAGCCCTGGGAGAAATACGATATCAAACTCTACGATTGGGACCTGTTCGCCAACCTGCGCGACTTCAGCCTCGACCGTTTAAATGAAATGGCAAACGGCGGCCTGACCATTGAGTCTTTGCTTGACACCGATTCTGAAGGCGCGCTCGAAATGATCGAGAACATCGCAGGCAACGGCAATCATTATCACATCGCCGCCAACCTGCCCAACGTTGGACAAATTACCAACCTGTCGACAGGAGCTACGGTTGAAACGCCGGTTGTTGTGGATGGCGCAGGGATTCATCCCGTTCACATGGGCGCATTACCCGAACCCATTGCCGAGTTGTGCAGACGCGAGTTAATGGTCTCGCAATTATGTGTGGATTCAGCTGTTGAAGGCTCGCGCGAAAAAGCTTTGCAATGCCTTTTACTTGACCCAATGATCACGGACATTGCAATGGCAAAATCCATTCTCGATGATTATCTGATTTCATTCAAGGAACATCTGCCTCAATATTGGAAGTGAAGCATTAACCATTTATAAAGTGTTGATATCACAAAATAAAATCGAGGGACGCAGGGAGATAAGCGAATCATTTAATGGTAATAACAAAATATCACATCAAAAACATATTTCATCGATTCAAACAAAGTGTTCAACATAATGTTGAACACTTTATTTTTTGGCTGCACATCGTCATCATGAATAATTTCGAACGATTCTTTAACATTGAATCTTAAAATTTCTTGTTTTATACCCAAATACAGGCTCTAAACCTTGTATATTTCCATATATAGCGTTATATATTATTGAAGATGATGATAAATATTCATCATCAAGATTCATTTCATCTGTAAACATGCAATGTTGAATTGAATCTCAACCAACTTGAATGAATAAAGAGAATAACGAAATGTACATTTGCGTATTAAGCAGTTTACCAGATGCCAACGATGTTCCATACGATCCTTCACCGCATCTCGAAGGAAGAAAATGGAGACATCATGTTGTGCTTGAATCAAACGTGGAGGAGCAGATCAAATCATTGATGGATGATGGCGTGGACGTCTTCATCAATCTCTGCGATGGCACACCTGATGAACCAGTCGCTGGCGTCAAACTTGTCAAGGCCATGGAAAAACTCGGTGCGGCTTTCACAGGCGCAGGCTCGGCTTTCTTCGATCCGACACGACAGGAAATGAAACGCGCTGCGGCGCGTGTAGGCGTTCCCACACCTGCATCCACATTTGTCAAATCCATGGCGGATATCGAACGAGCGGCGCGCACCCTGCGCTTTCCGATGCTGGTCAAACCGCCGCACGGATATGCCAGCTATGGCATCCGGAAAGAATCGCGCGTCACAAATGTCGATGATCTAAAAGTTCAGGCGCAAATCACAATGAAGGATGACGGCCGCGCCCTGATCGAGGAATTCATCGAAGGCCGCGAATTCACCTGTCTGCTTGCTGAAAACCCCGATGACCCCGAAAACCCGATCACATTCAAGCCTGTCGAATTCGTTTTTCCAAAAGGCGAGTCCTTCAAACATTACAGCATGAAATGGGTTGATTACGAGCAAATGAGCGTCAAAGTCGTGGATAATCCGGAATACGAAAAGCGCCTGCGTGATTACACGACAAAAGTGTTCATGGCCCTCGGTGGGAACGGCTATGCGCGCTGTGATTACCGGCTCGGCGCTGACGGCGAATTCTACATGCTTGAGATCAATCCCAATTGCGGCATCTTCTATCCCCCCTCTGAGCCCGGTTCCGCGGATTTCTCCCTGCTCAACGACCCGACGGGGCACCAGGGCTTCATGGACATCATCATCCGCTCTGCGTTGAAGCGACAAGCCGAGAGTCTGCGTGTTGCCCCGCAAATCATTGCCAAACGCGAGATGGTCAAGCAGGAAGTCGCCAAATCACTGACCAAGCGCGTAGCAGTTAAAAGAGAAGCAGCCAAGCGTCCTGCATAGCTCAAAAATCAACCAAAAAATTCAGGATAAATATTCAAACTCCCGAGGCCAAAACTTCGGGAGTTTGGTTTATCATGATTCGGTATAATCAATTCAAATGAAACTCGTCGCCCTCGTCCCCATGCGTCACCACAGCCAGCGTGTACCTGGCAAAAATTATCGTTTACTGGCAGGCAAACCGCTTTTCCACTACATCATTGAGACCTTGCTTGCCGTCCCTGAGATCGATCAAATTATTGTGGATACGGATTCGGGTCCGGTAATGAACGGTTTGCGCGAACATTTTCCACAGGTTGCAGTCATCAATCGTCCCGAACATTTGCGCGCGGACGATGTCCCGATGAATGAGATTTTGTTGTACGATACCGAAAAATTTCCTGCTGACTTCTATTTGCAAACACACAGCACCAATCCGCTCTTGAAAGCGGAGACCATTTCAAAAGCCGTTCAAACTTTTCAGGCTAATTATCCAAAATTGGATTCGTTATTTTCGGTCACGCGTTGGCAAACACGTTTGTATGACCAGCATGGCAATGCCATCAATCACAACCCGAAGGAATTAATTCAAACGCAGGATCTTCCGCCCGTGTACGAAGAAAATTCCTGTATCTATATTTTCAATCGTTCAAACCTTGCGGCGAAACGTCATCGCATCAGCGATCATCCATTGATGTTCGAAATAGATGCCGACGAAGCCTGGGACATCGACGAAGAACTGGATTTTGATATTTGCGATTTTTTGATGAAGAGGAAAGGGTTAATAAAATAATGAGGCGGTTCAAGAATGCTTTTTTGTTGATGATCCTGAGTCTGTTGATAATCTCTGCTTTTGTCTATCTGCCATTGGTTGGCAAAATAGGTTTCTCCAAGGATGATTGGTACCTAACTTATGATGCCCATGTTGCTGGCCCTCAATTTTTTCATGAGGTTTTTAGCAGTGATCGCCCGGCACGCGCCTACTTGCAAATCCCTCTTTACAATTTGTTTGGCGAAAATGCCCTGCCATATCATTTGAGTCTCTATGTTTTTCGTTTTATCGGCGCTTTGGCATTTTTCTGGTTATTGGACATGCTCTGGCCGCGCAGACGGGTTGCCACGTTTAGCATGGCCCTTTTGTTTTTAATCTATCCTGGTTTTCTCTCCCAGGTAATTCCTGTTGATTTTCAAGCTCACATTTTCAGTTTATGTCTGGCAATGATTTCCATTGCATTGACAATAAAAGCGATTCTGACAGATCGCCGCTTATCAAAAATTATTCTGGCAACCGGGTCTGTTTTGCTGGGATTAGCTTATCTTTTGCTGATGGAACATTTCATTGGTTTGGAAGTGTTCCGTTTCATGTGTATCGTTTTATTGGTGTCACGGAAAAGGGAAACAAGTTTACGTGAACGTTTGACAAAGATTGGGCGCCTCTGGATGCCGTTTCTTATCGCACCGACAGGATTTTTACTGTGGCGCATTTTCATTTTCCAAAATATCCGCAAGGCAACCGACGTAGGCGCTCAGGTTGGACAATTGTTTGTTTCCCCGATCTATAAGGGCTTAGGATGGTTGGTCACCTTGTTACAGGGTACTCTCAGCGTAATTTTCCTTGCCTGGGGAGTCCCCCTCTATAACATGGCATTTCAGTTGCGATTGCGCGATACGCTCATTGGCCTGGCTATTGCCATCTGCGCAGCCGCGCTTGCAGTCCTGGCATTAAAGTGGTTGTCCCAAACGGAGACCGGGGAATCCGCCTCGGAATCAGATTGGAAGGTGGAAGCGCTCTGGGTGGGATTAATCTCCGCGGCAGGCGGTATCCTGCCTGTCATCCTCGCAAACCGTTACATCGACTTCGGGGATTACTCCCGTTACACATTGGATGGTCTGGCTGGCAGCGTAATATTCCTGATAGGTTTAATGGGTTTTCTCTCATCGCAGAAAATAAGAATGACATTACTTGCCTTATTAACCGGCGTAGCAGCCCTCACTCATTATGCCAATGCATCCAACGCTGCATTTGATACGCAAATTATTCACAATTTCTGGTGGCAAGTCTCATGGCGGGTTCCACAATTAAAAGATGGGACCACTTTGGTTGCCAGTTATCCTGGAAGCGCTGTTCAAGAAGATTACTTTATATGGGGTCCAGCCGACTTAATTTATGCGCCAGAAAAGCAAACAACTGACCCGGTTATCATACGCGTGCCGGCCGCTGTTCTGAATCAGGATATAACCTTACAAATTATTACTGGTCATGGAGAATTCAGCAGCACGCGCCGCGGCAATTCATCTGTTCAGGACTATAGTAACGTGCTTGTTTTATCCCAGGCAACACCAGATGGATGCGTCCGCGTAATCGATGGAAATCAGCCAGGACTTTCAAGCGGCGACGCACAAAGCCTAATGTTGATAGCTGCAAAATCCAGGATAGATAATGTTATCCTTGATGCAAATTCAAAAAGTCCGTCACACACGATCTTCGGAAACGAGCCTCAACATGGCTGGTGTTTTTATTACGAAAAGGCTTCGCTGGCCGCTCAACAGGGCGATTGGCAAACTGTCGCCAGCCTCGGCGGGAAAGCTCTTGGTCTGGGTTATTATCCATCCGATAGCGTGGAGTGGCTGCCGTTCCTACAAGCTTACGTTGCATTGGGTGAACGAAATAAGATCCGTCCCTTGATCAGCATTATCAACGCCAACAGCTTTTTAAAAATGGAAGCCTGCCAAATATTGACTCGTACCGCTCAAACTGCCGGCGCAGATATGCAAACTTACGTTCAGGAATCTTTTTGCAAATAATAAAATGAAAACCATACTCCTCACCGCCCCTTACATGATCCCATTTTTGGATCGCTTCAAACCCGTATTCAAAAAATATGAGCTTGAATTAATTGTCCCTGATGTGCAGGAACGCATGGAAGAATCTGACCTGCTGAAATATGCCGGTCAATTCGATGGCGCGATCTGCGGCGATGACCGTTATACCGCACGCGTGATCGAAGCCTGTGCGCCGCGTCTCAAAGTCATTTCCAAGTGGGGGACGGGAGTCGATTCGATCGACGCTGAAACCTGCTCCCATTATGGAGTAAAACTTGGACGCACGCCGAATGCTTTTACCACGCCCGTCGCGGACACGGTTCTCGGTTACATGCTGGCATTCGCGCGTCGTCAGCCATGGATGGACAAAGCCATGAAAAGCGGTGAATGGAAAAAGATTCCCGGCAAAACATTAAGCGAATGTACGCTCGGTGTAATCGGAGTTGGAAATATCGGCAAAGCCGTCACTCGCCGCGCGCGCGCATTTGGAATGAAAGTCTACGGCACGGACATCATCGAAATCGATCATGTTTTCGTCGGCGAGTCTGGAATCGAAATGACGGATCTCGAAACGCTTTTATCGAAATCTGATTTTGTTTCCGTCAACTGCGATCTCAATCCGACTTCGCGTCATTTGATGAACGCCAAAACGTTTGCAATGATGAAGCCCGATGCAATCCTGATCAATACCGCGCGTGGACCCATCGTCGAGGAGAAAGCGCTGATCGAAGCGTTGCAGGCCAAACGTCTGGGCGGAGCCGCGCTGGATGTTTTCGAGTTCGAGCCGCTTCCGTTGGAGAGTCCGCTCTTGAAGATGGACAACGTCATGCTCGCGCCGCATAATTCAAATTCCAGTCCGGTCGCGTGGGAGCGTATCCATTGGAACACGATCAAAAATTTGCTCGATGGGTTGGATATTCCATCGGATGGATTGATGAATGAAAAATAAAACTGTTCTCATCACCGGTGCGGCGGGCGGAATTGGCCGCGCGACTGTAAATTTATTCGCCGAAAAAAGTTGGTGCGTGATCGGCGTAGATCGCGCTTCTTTTGGCGATGGTTTTCCAAAGGACGGATTGTTCGTTCAGGCGGATATTTCTCATCCCGAAGAAATACACGCGATTTTCGAGAAGGCACACGCATTCACTGATTCGCTGGACGCGCTGGTCAACAATGCTGCGATGCAGGTTGCCAAGCCGCTGATCGAAACCACCGTCGAAGAATGGGACGCGGTCATGGCGGCAAATCTTCGGTCAGTATTTCTCGGAGTCAAACTTGCGCATCCACTTTTGAAAGCGGGCGGTGGCGGCGCGGTTGTGAATGTTTCATCGGTGCATGCGATTCAAACATCCGCGAACATCGCCGCATACGCCGCATCGAAAGGCGGACTTCTAGCGTTGACCCGCGCGATGGCGATTGAGTTTGCGCCTGACAACATCCGCGTCAACGCAATTCTTCCAGGCGCAGTGGATACGCCCATGCTGCGCGCCGGACTCAATCGCGGACATGTCGGTCATGGCGATATGCAGGAACGGCTCGACAATTTGGCGCGCAAAACCGTCAGCGGGAAAGTTGGCAAGCCCGAAGAAATCGCTCACGCAATTTATTTTCTTGCAGATAACGAGCAATCATCGTTTATGACCGGCCAGGCATTGGTTATCGATGGCGGCGCGACGGCAAGATTAAGCACGGAATAAAATTCTCGAAGAAAGATGAAAGAATCTTTCTTCTTTCATGATAAAAAAATGAAACAGACACTTGAAAAGATTCTTCCATCCTTCGTTCTTCAAACCACAAAAAATATCTACGATGCCTTCAGGCGGCTTCCTCAAGTGCCAGACGCGTATCTGCATCCGTGGCGGCGAAGAAGCCGCATTCGAATGACCAAATATCACAACATTCACCGCGGCGAACGTTGTTTTATCATTGGCAATGGCCCCAGCTTGAAACAAACCGACCTAACCAAACTCAAGGGCGAATATACATTTGGATTGAACCGTATTTATTTGTTGTTCCCTGAACTCGGCTTCACCACAAATTATTTTGTTTCGATCAACGATCTGGTTATCGAACAATGCGCGGAAGAAATCGCCGCGCTGCCGATTCCAAAATTTCTTGCGTGGCATTCGAACCGTCATTTCCAACGTTTCCCCGACGACATGATTTTTCTCTACACAACTTATACCGGCCCGCGTTTTGCAAAAGACATGGCCGGTCGCGTTTGGGAAGGCGCCACGGTCACGAACGTTGCGCTTCAACTCGCATTTTACATGGGCTTTGAAAAAGTCATCTTGATTGGCGTGGATCATAATTTTGCCAGCAAAGGTGATGCCAACAAGACCGTCGTTTCTTCAGGTGACGACCCTAATCATTTCGACCCGCGCTATTTCGGTAAAGGTTTCCGCTGGCAGCTGCCCGACCTCGATACATCCGAGATCGGATATAACCTCGCCCGAAAAGCATATCAAAAAGCCGGGCGCGAAGTCGTCGATGCGACTATCGGCGGCAAGCTGACCATTTTTCCAAAAGTCGATTACAACTCGCTTTTTAAATAGGGCGCGGACAAGCACAGATGAACACGGAATTTTCAAAAATTCCCGCAAATCAATTTGAACCGAAACACAAAGATGTTACAGACAAAATTCTTCGACAACTCCCGTAAAACCATAACGTGGAAAAAATAAAAAACTCCGCGTCATCCGCGTTCATCCGCGTCCCATAAAATGACCCTCGTTTCGATCATCACGCCGTCTTTCAACCAATCCGCCTATCTTGAGCAGACCTTACAATCTGTTTTAAATCAGGATTATGCAAACATTGAATATATCGTGATGGATGGCGGCTCGACAGATTCCAGCGTGGATATCATCAAGAAATATTCTTCCCGCCTCGCTTTCTGGACCTCGGAACGGGATCGCGGCCAGGCGGATGCCATCAACAACGGGATGACTCACGCACACGGTGAAATCCTGGCATGGCTCAACTCTGACGATTATTATCTGCCCGGTGCAATTTCTTCAGCCGTAAAAATCTTCGGGCAAAATCCCGATGTGGTTATGATTTATGGCAACATGCTCGCGGTGAATGAAACAGGTCAAACCATCAACACTTTGAAATATCAACAATTGACCCTGGAAGATTTGCTCTGTTTCCAAATTATTGGACAACCTGCCGTTTTTTTTCGGCGGGAAGCCTTTGAAAGATCCGGCGGACTCGACACGGCTTTTCATTTTCTTCTCGATCATCAACTCTGGATAAAAATTGCGTGGCAGGGAAAAATCCTGCATGTGAATCAAACATGGTCAGCGGCGCGCTACCACGCCGAAGCCAAGAATCGCGCCAGGGCTGCCGAGTTCGGGCACGAGGCTTTCCATATTTTGGATTGGGCATCACAGGATGAAAAGTTGTCGTCCGTGTTGGCAAAGGTCGCGAAACGGGCAACCGCCTCCGCCCATAGAGTCGATGCGCGTTATCTGCTCGATAGCGGACAATCGTGGCCCGCGCTCAAAGCGTGGACTCGCGCGCTTCTAATTCACCCTCCCACCGCGTTGAAACGAATAAACCTATTTGTCTCGGCAGTACTTAATTTGATTGGTCTTGGCCGTGTGCGCGAAAATATTTTGGAGCGCAGACGTCAGAAAATAAAGAGGGATCAAACATGAAATCGATTTGGAAAATGATTTTGATTGTGTGGCTGGTAATCGCCATCAGCAGTTGTTCACTTGGTGCGGGCAAACGGCCTAAAGTCCAGAGTGGCGCGCAGACCGCTGCGCCAACTCTCGCCGCGCTGGCCGATGTCACCATCATGCCAAGATCCAACCGTCCAAATTTCCTTTTTATTCTCGTCGACGACCTCGATTCAAAACTTGGCTCGATGCAATACGTGCCGCATATCCGGGAATTGATTGCATCTCAAGGAATGACGATTGATAATTTTTTGATCAGCACTCCGGTGTGTTGTCCATCGCGCTCTTCATTTCTGCGCGGACAGTACGCACAAAATCATCAGGTCTACACCAATGCTGCACCGCTCGGCGGCTTCGACAAGTTTTACGCGCTTCACAATGAAACGTCCACGCTGGCAACCTGGCTGCAGGCCGCAGGATACAACACTGCGTTATTTGGAAAATATTTGAACGGTTACCCATTTGCAAGTGACCGCACATACATCCCACCGGGCTGGAATGAATGGGTCAGCCCGGCACGCGGCACGCCATATAAAGAATTGAATTATTACATGAACGAAAACGGAACACTGGTCGGATATGGGCTTGGCAACAATGAATACATGACCGATGTGCTTTCGCAAAAAACGGATGACTATTTACGCAGGATCGCGTCGGACTCCAAACCGTTTTTTATTTATCTCGCACCTTATGCCCCGCACGAACCGGCTGTGCCCGCCCAGCGTCATGCGAATTTATTTTCCGACCTGCAAGTACCGCGCACGCCATCGTTTAACGAAGCTGATGTAAGGACCAAGCCCGGCGGCATCCATGGCAACCCATTATTGGATGCGAGTCAAATCGCAAACATGGACGAGTTATATCGCCAGCGCATCCGCTCGATGCAGGCCGTGGACGAAATGGTTGTGCGCCTCATCAACACTCTCAAAGAGACAGGCAAACTTGATAACACCTATATTATCTTCACCTCCGACAATGGTTACCATCTCGGCCAGCATCGGCTCTATGCAGGCAAAGGAACGCCGTACGAGGAGGATATTGTCGTGCCATTTATGATGCGCGGACCGGATATCCCCGCAGGCCTGGAAGTAACAGATGCTGTTACAGGCAACATAGACATCGCACCGACAATTGCCGAACTTGCAGGCATCGTCCCGCCCGCGTTTGTAGACGGTCGTTCGCTCGTCCCGTTATGGAGCGCAAATTCCCCGCCGCCAGATTGGCGTCAGGGGTATCTGATCGAATACTATGGATCCGAATCTGCTTCAGGATACGAGTCACATATGATCAGTTTCGGCGTTGTTGATCAATTGCGCGAGCCGCCTGATCCTGAGCAATTATTACAATCTGCGCCGCCGCTGGCTAATTTTTATGCCATTCGTACACCGCAATATATGTATGCTGAATACCTAAACGGAGAACGTGAGTTATACGATCTCAAACAAGATCCATATGAATTGAACAATATTGCGTCCACTGCCGACCCGAATTTGATGAGTCAGTTTTCAGCGTGGCTCAAAGCATTCATCAAATGTTCCGGCGCTTCCTGCCGCGCCGCAGAAAATATAGGGCTTCATTAGCCTGTTTCGCCCAAAGATTGCACAAATTTCGCGGATTTTTCTACAATCCACGAAATCTGTAATCATTCCCTTGCAAAGTTTATTTATCCACCGATAAGTAGTGTTAGAATTTCAGCCGATGAATCAAAAACCTTTTTTCACGCGCGGCTGGTTGATTGCCGCGCTAATTCTGTTATTTGGCCTTGGACTTGGCATTCGATTATTCGATCTTACCAACCTGCCGCTCGATTTCCATCCCACGCGTCAATTATTGAGCGCGCTCAAAGCGCGCGGCATGTTTTATCAAACTGCGCCGAACATTCCAGACTGGCAACGTCAAATGTCCCTGCAACAGTGGAAGACCAAAGCCGAGGTCGAGCCGGAGGTCTTCGAGCATCTTGTTGCATTCACTTATCGATTTACCGGTGAAAATCTTTGGGTATCGCGAGTCTATTCATCGCTCTTCTGGCTGGTCGGCGGAATTTTCCTGTTCCTGCTCGTGCGTGATCTCGTCTCAACCGACGGCGCAGTAGTTTCACTTGCATATTATCTTTTCTTCCCATACGCCGTCATCGCCAGCCGCAGTTTTCAACCGGACCCGATGATGGTAATGTTGATCATTGTTTTTTGGTGGATGATTGCACAATGGATAAAAACCGAATCGTGGACATTCACGATTCTTGCCGGACTTTTGGGCGGACTCGCCATCTTCATCAAATTCTACGCTGCGTTTTTTGTGATCGGTGCGGCGCTTGGGGCAACATTCAGCCGCTTCAATTTACGCGACCTTGTCCGCAAACCGCAGGTATGGATGATGGCCGTGCTGGGAATCCTTCCCGCCGCCGGTTATCTTTATTACGGCATCGTATTGAATGGTTTCCTCGGCCAGCAATTCAGCGGACGATTTATCCCGGCCTTGTTGCTTAGTCCGCTCAATTATGTTCAGTGGGTCACGAAAGCCAACATGGCGGCGGGTGGGGTGGCGATCATGCTTGGGTTGCTGAGTCCGTTCTTCGTCCGCGAAAGACACGCACGTTTTTTTATCTACGGCCTGTGGATTGCTTATATCCTGTTCGGCCTTTATTTTGATTATCACGTTGCGACGCACGATTATTATCATTTACCATTTATCCCAATAGTGGCTGTTTCACTTGCGCCAATTGCAGACTGGATTTTGTCGCAGCTTGCAAACGTCACATCGAAGCAATGGATGCGATTTATGGCCTTCGGCGTTTTAAGTTATGGCGTATTGGCAACAACATGGGATGTTCGCAACCAAATGAAGTCCGTAGACTATCGTCCCGAGGCCGCCATGTGGGCGCAGATCGGTGATACGCTTGGGCATGGCGGCGGCGTTGTGGCGCTGACACAGGATTACGGCTCGCGTCTTGCCTATTGGGGCTGGCAGGATGCAGGCATCTGGCCGAACTCCGGTGATATTGATTATCAAGGTGTGCGTGGCGGCTCATTCGAGTTCAACAAAACATTTGATGGTTTGGCAAAGGATCAATTTTTTTTCCTCGTCACCGATTTTGCCGAGCTTAATCGCCAGCCACAACTCAAAGCAAAACTGACCAGTTTCGCCATATATGCGCAGGGCGATGGATATGTCATCTACAATCTACGTAAACTGCAAACACCATAATGAAGGAACCAGCCTTGCACATTTTCGATAATTCCCAAACAAAGACTTCCATTTTTATGCGCGTCGCATTGGGGCTTGGCACAGCCGCCATGCTGATTACACTTGGCATATATGCCTACCTGGGAACATTTACTCGCTACTTAGCGGATGATTATTGCGATACGACTGACGCGACCAGCGGATCTGTTATTAGTGCACAGATTAATCGTTATCTGACCACGTCAAATCGATATTCAAATTTTTTCTTTGATGCTTTAAGCGAATTTTTACTGCCTCACAAGATCGAGGTCATACCAGTCATTATGATCGTGCTTTGGACACTTGCCTTGATCTGGTTGATAAGCGAGATTAGATCGGCAATTGGCTTCCGCTGGCCATTTCTCCTTGACGCATATCTCGGAGCTTCAGTGGCTTTCTTCGCGATCCTTGAAGCTCCCAATCGTTTCCAAACGTTCTACTGGCGTTCTGCGATGGCAACGCATTTCGTCCCGCTCGTTTATCTAACCGCACTTTGCGCCTTGTTTATCTTCCAAATACGCCGGAGTAACAGCCGACAATTTTCCGTTTGGGTTGGGCCGCTTTTTATGATAGCCGCTTTCGTCGGGGGCGGTTTTTCAGAACCGCCCGACATGATGTTGATTGCAGTTTCTTTTCTGGCATGGTTTGCAATCTGGAAATGGGATAAGGGACCGCGTCGCCTGGCCGTCCTGACACCCCTGGCCTGGATCTTTGCAGGAGGCATCATGGCTTTCCTGGTAATGATACTCTCCCCCGCCAATGCCTCTCGGCTTGGCATTCCACCACCTGACCTCGCAACGTTACTATATCGCACGCTTATCTATACTATTCAATTTATAGTTGACTCTCTTAAGATTTTACCTTTTCCAACGCTGATCTCGGTTGGGATTCCCTTCCTATTGTTTTATAGTCTGTTCGCGGCGGCCCCCGCCATATCATCCGGGCAGAGGCGGATTTTATTATTTATAATGGCGGCAACTCCGGTATTGATGTACATATTGATTGCCGCCAGTTTCGCACCCAGCGCCTATGGAGAATCCTATCCTGAAGCGCGCGCACGTTTTGCGGGCCGTCTGATAATGATCATAGCCCTGATGCTGGAAGGCGCATGTTTTGGTTTTCTCCTTGCCCAATGGAAAATGCAATGGCAACTGAGAACAATAAACCTGGCGTTAACCTTGCTGGCCGTTTCAGCAATCTATCCTTTGCGGGCCGGATGGAATGCCTGGCAAAGCGATTTTCCCGAGTACAGCAAATGGTCTTCAGATTGGGACGCCCGCCAGCAACAAATTCTATCCGAAAAGGCGCTGGGCAAACAGGATATCGTTATTCCACAATTGTTCGGCATCGCTGAGGTCAAAGAACTTGATACTTCTCCAAATTTTTGGGCGAACAAGTGCGCCGCTGCATTCTATGGCGTTCATTCCATCAGTGCGCCTCAATATTCTCCGTAAGGAAAGCCATGATTAAACCCATTCTCGTCACAGGCGGACACCGCACAGGCACAACCTGGGTCGGCAAAATGCTGGCAGCAGACGAAGATGTCGCTTATATCAGCGAGCCGCTGAATGTCCTGCATCGTCCCGGCGTTTTTCGTGCGCCTGTCAAGCATTGGTACACTTACATCAATAAAGAAAATGAAGCGGACTATTTGCCTGCCTTCAATGAGTTGCTCGATTTCGATTATCACTTGTGGGATGAAATCCGCTCCATTCGCTCGCGCAAGGATTTTCTGCGCATGGGCCGCGACTTTCACATTTTTTACATGGGCAACATGCACGGTCAGCGTGCTTTGCTTAAAGATCCGTTCGCAGTTTTTTCTTTGCCCTGGTTTGCTGAAAAATTAAATTGTCAGGTCATCGTGACAATCCGCCATCCTGCCGCCTTTGCAAGCAGCCTCAAACGACTTGGCTGGTCGTTTGATTTCAACGATTTGCTCAACCAGTCTTTATTGATGCGCGATCATCTTGAACCGTTTCGCGCTGATATGCAATCGATCAACGCGGACGATGTTGTCGGTCAGGCGGCATTG
>JAJYOH010000272.1 GCA_021796315.1 Chloroflexota bacterium | reverse complement strand
TCATCACCCACTTCGCCTTTCGCGAACCACCCAGTGTTGTATTTCAAAGCTACCTCCAGGTTGTCGATGCGCCATGCTTTCTGCTGAAAGCTGTATTCCAGCACAAACAAACCTTTTGTATTTAGCATGGATATTATCCTTTCTCATGCTTAACTCAATTCAATCTTTGGCGGTGATCTCCACGGGACTATTGCTTTTGTAAAGCTGCCATCAGGGCCTGAGGATCTAGGATCGCACCAAATGAGTATCGCTTGCCCTCGTGAACAATTTGAATGGTTGTGCCTGTGCTCATTGCGGTGTGCCAAAACTCCTGAGGGGTGATCTCTGGCTTTACCTGTGCAGCCAGGGCATACATTCCGGCCAAGTAGGGGATGCACCAACTCCAGCCACCTTCACGGTAGAAGACATAATCATTTACACCAGTGGGGCTGGCCGTGGTACGTGAGTCCATAGGGACTAGGAGAGTCTGGTTAAGTGACATGCTTGAATAGAAGGCATTGGCCCACCAGATTCCGGGGAGGTATGACTCGGGACTATTGGGATCTGCCAGGGGATCGCGTCCCAAACCATGAAAAGCAAGTCCATAGGTTTCGTCGAGGTTGGTACTTATAACAAATATACCTGCGGCCTTTGCCTCGTTCACTGCGGCGACCATTTCATCATAACCTTTATAGGTAGGCTTCCAACTCCAAGAAAGGGACAGGACTCTGATTTTTCGGTCGGCAGGCAAGGTCGCATTGATCTCCACGATACGCCTGATCGCCTTTGCCCTGCATGAAAAATCCATATCAGCCATGGTGGTCGCGCCACCGCAATCTCCTGTAGCAATGTAATATAGATCTGCCTCAGGGGCGACACCCACGGTTCTCCCAACTGCAATGGATGCTACAGCCGGCCCATGCATTTGTGTCTCCAGCCAACCATCCGTGATATCAGTCGCCTCCTCGTACCACGGATGCGATCCTTGTATTCAATATGATCCACTAGCAGGGTCTGATCAATGATGGCAATCCCAATTCCTTTTCCGGTAATTCCTCGGTCATGCACGGCCTTCACACCAAGGCCGGGATCTTCACCAAGTTCCATAATTTTCTGCCAGTCGAAAGCGGCTGGTATTTTATCGATTGTCGGCCATTGCGTTTTGCTGTCAAAATCAGCATACATCAAATCCGCCAACGAATTGGATATATCAAGCTTTGTTAAATCCCTGGAACGCAGATCAACTTGCCATAGATCAATCGAGTTGGGATCAAACTTGGGAATGGCAATGAGCTCCAGATAGGACTGACTGAGGTCGACAGGCTCAGGGTGTCTGACAATCTCTACTGGTGGCATTGGTTCTTCGGTCGCCGAAGAAGTTGAGACTGGAATAGGCATGCGAACCCCGCAAGATGTCACAAACAACAGGACTCCCAGCCAGGACAGCATGTATTTGGTGTTGATCATTGATCCTCCTAATCTTCGCCTTTCTTACATTTCATTGCCAGGAAAACGGTTGTCTTCCATAGCGAGTGCTCGATTGTTAATCAACGGAGGTTGTCAGGAACAACCTCGAAGAAAACGCGCAAGACCCGCTTTCATGTTCTTGAGAGCAGGTTTGGTCTCACGGTAATGTAATCTCAGTGCAAGCAACGCCGCGTGCATGCACGAGGCGTATGTCCCACGTGGCCTCCGATTGCCCATCCAAAGGCACCAAACTCGTGAGTTGAACAGAGAATTCGCCATGTTCATCTGCTCCTTTGGCAAATCCCCAAGCCTCACCACGCTTGGAACCGACTCCGGCAACAGAGGTGCTATAAAAGATCGACGGAATTTCTCCCGGCTGCAATCCGCCGGTATGCAACACAACGATGGTGTTCGTCAAGCGTTGGACTTCAAGGGTCACGCCACTTGCAGGTTGGCAGTCGGGAGTTGCAGAAGGGGAAACTGGTGGCAGGACCTGAACGGTTACAGCAGGCGCTTCAAGCGTAACATCCATCGTATGGATGCTTGAAAACGATTTACCAGTTTGGGGACCAAGCAGCAATGCTGCTCTGGCGCAAAGAACAACGATCATTGCTGTTCCGATGCCGAGAATAATAAGTGCCTTCTTCATACTAAACCATCTCCAGATGCGTTGGAGCCAATGGATCAAGTTGCAGCCTCATGCAGGAAAACGATCCCATGGATTGGCTGTCTTTGATTCATGGAAGCGCAAGCAATTCCTTTCCCGATTTAACGATGTGGATTGTCATTACGTCAGGTTTGCCTGCAAATCGAATAATTTGAAAGCCGGAAGCAGGCACAACCTCCACCGCATAATGATCGCCGGGCCGAACCAGGCAGCTTCGATCATTGGGATCGCACAATGAACCCGCCGCGATCCGGATGTCTGTCTTATCGAGTCTCTGTACTTCAACGGCCCTGTACCCAAACAGCCAAACCTCCAATTGGTTGCGATCAAACAAAGATTGCAGATCTGCCCCCGAATACGCACAGTTGGAATGTGTGAGTGGATTGGGGGTAGCTGTCCATAACCCGGACAAATAAAGCCAGTCCGCTCCCAACCCATCCAGGTTCAAGCTGCCAGGAAAGCTTTGCTCCACAATGTCCACCGTATTATACAGAATCGCGCTTCGTTCAAACCTTTCAATGGTTGCCTGGTTCAGTTCATTAAAAGGAGGTTGGCTATATATTTGTGCGCGCTGCAGATCAGGAGTGGGACGAACCCAGGTTGAATCCGAAGCACATACCTTGAAGTCCACCAAGGCACCATCGTTCAACAACTGATTCAAATCAGCCAATGGCGCTGCCTGCCACCAGTCGTATTCAGGTGGATGAATGAGCGGATACTTCAAGATTCCCAGGTTGATTGATTGCACAGGTGAGTCGATCGTGACTTCGAATGTGAGATGGCCATCATCTATGTAGGCCTGCCCGGTGGGAATCCCCATCAATGTGAAGCGACCTTCTCCATCGGTATAAGTATCCCAGTTATTGCTGCCCATTTGCCGTAGTCGCAGAGGCAGGTGAGCCACGGGACGATGGTCGCCATACCCTGCAACGATCTGCCCCGTGACGGTCGCGCCGGCTTTTCCATTGCAGTCTTTTTGCAAAGCGGACCAGTCTACTTGGCCGTAGTATCCAGCCTGAGGAGGCAGGGCCATCCGGCAATCGGGGATGGCTTGAGCGGTGCCACTTATTGGGTCCGCCTCCATGAGCGCAGCTTGATTCCCGTCCGCTTGGACATAATATAGTTTCTTCCCGTCTGCACTCCACCGCGGAGCATCCTGATAAGCCTCGGTCGCGTTCAATCGTTGGTGCGATCCATCGCGGGGACTCAATAGATAGATTCTGCGCGCCAGGATTGCCGGGTTCTCCCAACTCATCCAATCTGCCCATTCCTGCCCAGTCTGCCTGGCCTCAACAGATGCGAAAGCGATTGCGTTCCCTGCCGGTGACCAAGCAAGCTGACCTGGGACCAGTTCGTTCTGCGAAACTAGCGTCACAACCCGCGATGAATGAACATCATACAGTGACAACCATTTCCCAACTTGGGCTGAGCGATAGCCTCCATTGGTGAAGGCCAATGCATGGCTATCAGGTGCCCAGCTCTGATAAGTCGGGTTTGCCAGCGATGTGTTGGACAGGAGTGTAGCCTGACTTGTTCCAATCTCCAAACACCAAAGTGGCAGGCCATCCACTTGGATGGATGCACTCATCAAGAGGCTTTCCCAAAAGAGCAGCCGCTGACCATCCGGTGACCAGCTCCCCAGGATGATTTGGCTGGGTATGGTGGTCGAGTCTCCAAAATTCCTCGCTTGATAAACAAGTTGCGGTTTCTCGAAAGTGCCGCTTTCCAACTTCACCAACCAGATCTCAGGGAAATCTTGTGGGGTGGCACTCGCATCACCCGCGGGCGACTTCCTTAGTGCTACGGCCAAGCTCATGCCATCAGGGGACCATTTAGCATCGGACGCCGTGCTTCCTGGGGGAAAAATCGAAACCGTCTCTCCCGTTGCGTTGCCAATCATCAGGCTACCCGCTAGACGATCCAGAATTGCAATCCAGCGCCCGTCAGGGGAGGGAATCTGTTCTGTTTCATTGTTCTGGTCCAAGGTGGAAATCGGAAACGCTGGTGGGGAAATATCCAACATCGGACTTGGTGAAACAGCCACGGGTTGATTCGCGATAGCGGTACCGGGAACAGGTTCCGAGTACGGGGATATACCAGGTTCCACATTTGTTGGCATCGAACAACCAGCCAGAAGAGCCGCGACGAGCAACACAAGCAGAATGCGTTCATGGCAAAACGACCTACCGGCCCGAAGTGACAGCCTGAAATGGATCATCGGACATCTCCATCACTTGCTATTGAACACCGCCTCCGTGCAGGGAACTCCCAGCAGCGAAAAAAGACTTCATTATTCTTGAAACCCTGAGTCCGTGAATTTGCGGGAGTATTTCGATTCGAGGTGGGAGTTAAACGCAAAAAGAATAATCCCGAGCAACAACAGGCCCAGAAACCAGTTGGCAACGAATCCCAAAGTTCCTGCGCCGAAGCGAATGGGCAAGGCGGAGGCTGGGGTCATTACAACTGAAAAAATGACCGCCTCCACAGTGCGATTAACCAAGCCTCGTCTCATCAAGAGGAAGGAAACTTTTTCAAGGAAAATTAATAGGAGTCCCTATTGCAATGTCAATCGCTGAGGCTTCAAGACCTTGAACAATCGCTTTTTCGGCCATTCATGTTCCAATCCTTGAAAAAGAAAGGCGTTTCGCAAGACAATATCCGCCGCTTCCCAGAAAGCTGCCAGCCCTCCCATCACTAACACCACACTATACGTTGCAATCAGAATTTCGTTCGACCTGGCCATTCGCTCATCTCCTCGCCAATTTCATTATAGGAGCCCGGCTGAAAAAAGCAATATCTCGTCCAAACAGAAACAACGATAGGGAGGCATTTATGTGTTAACAAATAATAAGGCTAAACATTGGAATTAACTGAAATGTAGTTTCCGTTGATGTCTTCATAGGATAAAATTGGTATAGTCGTATTCAGCAACAAGTTACTGTAATAGTTTTCTGCAAAAGAAGGGAGAGAAAATGGATGAGAAGATTACTGTCCTGATTGCAGACGATCACCCAATTGCTCGCACAGGCATTCGTTCCGCTCTCGAACATGCTCTTGACATAGTCATTGTTGGCGAAGCGCAAGATGGAAACGAAGCGCAGAGGCTCGTAGCAGAATTACACCCAAACATTCTATTACTTGATTTAAAAATGCCGGGGGTCTCATCATTCGAAGTCGAAAAATGGGTGCGCACCAATTATCCCGAGACAATTACGCTTGTCCTGACCGCTCATGACCGGGACTTTTACCTGGCGGGCATGATGGATGCAGGCGCATCAGGCTATTTCACAAAAAATGAACGCACTGAAAACCTAATTGCTGCCATTCGCCGCGCCGCAAGTGGAGAAAGCCTCTTCACTCAAGAGCAATTGGAACGAGTGCGTCACTGGCGCGAGAATGCCGGTCAAAAGTGGGAAAGTCTGACAGAACGTGAGCAAGATGTTTTGAAATTGCTGTCCGATGGATTGAGCAACGCGGCTATTGCGAAAATAATCGGCATAACGCCAAAGACAGTGGCCTACCATATCACAAACATTTTAGAAAAACTTGGAGTACATTCACGCCAAGAAGCTACTGCCTGGGCACATAAAAATTTGCCTGACAACCTCGAATAATTCCTAATCAAAGACTAGAATTAATTCCAGTGACAAATCAAAGAGGGGATTGTACAATCTTTTTATTGGGTGCAACTATTTGTGGGGTTTGTTAAATAACTGTACCAATGCAACCCATGATCGATGACGGAAATTATGGATGAAAGGAGTAGCTACCTTGAAAGTGAAAAAGAAGTATTTGATTGCAGGTGTGGGAGTTATCACCTTGGCAATCATCGTAATCTCGATCGTTCAAGTACAAACAGTCCGCTCACAACCGTCAGCAGCAACAGCCACCGCATCACCAACCCCTTCAGGACTTGCTACTTTTGACCCTTACGGCACATTTCAGGTCGCGCCAACACTTTCAATACAAAAAAAGACCGATCTTGCTCCAAATGCAGCGCTGGCAGACAAGGCTACTATCATAGTCCAACACAGGGATGGAAGCTTTGAGGAATTCTTGCTGTTGCCAAGTATGGCGGAAGCATTTGAAAAGCAATTGCCGGCCGGAGATCGAATAGTTCGCGTTGATGCGCCTCAATCGCTCATGGGCCCGCCTCCCCAACTAACGCCACCTCCTGCCGGATCGCAGCTTTATTCCGTGACTCCAGGACCGGCGGTTGGAACTCCGCCGCCATCTCCGTAACAGAATGCCCCGTTGTGGTTACTAAATCTATGTCTTTATATTGTTGAGAGGAGAAAATAATATGAAAGCCGATCTCTTTCATATCGTAGCTCAACTGATTCACAGGAAGACGTTACAGATTTGTTTTTCCTTCAGCGTAGTTCTTGTCTTGACTTTTGGCTTGTTTTCACGGGCCTTTGCAGGGGGCAATGATTTTGTTGACACGGAGCTTCGCGTTGACCTTACCTCCGTCAATCAAGCTCGGGATTATCGCCACACGATATGGATAGGCGGCATACCGAACAATGGTAGTCCCATTATCGACTTTACGACCGCCTGGCTCGGCTTTGACCTTGCCCAGTATAATGGTCAGCTTTTCAGTGGTCTGTTCACCCAGGTAGGATTTAAAACGGATAAGAATGGCCCATACTGGTTCGTGTATAGCGAGGCCGGAGTAGTGTGTTTTCAAGGCTCGCAAGATTATGGAAATCTGGGATGTCGCGGCGATTATTACAGCCGTGCTACCATCGGAAATTGGCAGAATGTAGAGCTCGTAACCTACGGACAAGGTTATTGGATTGCTCGTGTTTACGATCAATATGGGAATTCTCTGGATGTGGCAAAGATCCTGTCCAATAGCTTAACCATCTATAATGCCTTTATTGATAGCGAGGAAGGTTACACAGAGACTACCGATCCGTATATGTTGGCCTCCTTCTGGCACAACCATCCCAAATACATGATCTGGGGATCTGGTTTTTCGGATTGGCCCGCCAGTTCGGGCGGCCATAATAATTGGTTGCAAACTACACCTGCAAGTATTTGCCCGAATCACTATATCGCAAGATTAAATTGGGGAGGCGATCCTCGCGTGTGGTATGAAGGTTCAGCAGGCTTGACTCCTGTATCGTGCAGCGCTAATCCGATTTGGTAAACGGATTATCTTCTCTGCCCGGAGTAAGGCATTTGACAATCCAAGTGATCCATTCGCGCGGCGTGGCCTGCATAGGAGTTGATATCCCGTAAACGCGCATTAATTGAGTCCGATCAAAATCATCTGTTGATCGGACTCGGTTCGTTCTTTACACAAACTTTGACCACGATCAACAATAAACATTTGCCTGACAACCTCGAATAATTCCCAGTCGAAGACTGGAATTAATTCCAGTGACAGACTACCCCAATAGGAATAGAGTAAACAGAGAAGAGGAATCTACTCAAATGACTGATCGGGATTCCCTAAGCGAAAGGAATGATTCACGGGTACCCTTCTGTCAGGCTCAACTCACCGAATGGGAATGGGGTGTGATTCAGTTTTTGCTTGATGGGAAAAGCAATGATCAAATTGCTCTACAACTTGACATTTGCGCCCGCGCAGTCGAAAAGCCTTTGACCCATATTTATAAAAAAATAGAAGTATCGGGACGCCCACGTAT
>JAJYOH010000271.1 GCA_021796315.1 Chloroflexota bacterium | reverse complement strand
TCACCGAAAAAATTTGAGCGACATCTTCAGCCGTGCGGCCAAACGCGCCGACCGTATCCAGCGACGAACCAAACGCGATCAAACCAAAACGAGAAACGCGGCCATAAGTTGTTTTGAGTCCGGTCACGCCGCACAGCGACGCAGGCTGGCGCACCGAGCCGCCTGTGTCCGTGCCGAGCGCGGCGGGCACATAGCGCGCCGCGACCGAGGTCGCGCTTCCACCCGATGAACCGCCCGGCACGCGATTCAAATCCCAGGGATTGCGCGTGACGCCGTATGCGGAATTTTCAGTGGACGAGCCCATCGCAAATTCATCGGTGTTGGTTTTGCCGACGATGATCGCGCCCGCCTCGACAAGTTTTTTCACCGATGTCGCGGTGAACGGCGGAATATATCCTTCAAGGATTTTTGACCCGGCAGTGCACGGCAGCCCTTCGACGGATAAAACATCTTTGATGGCAACGGGGATTCCCAACAATGGCGAAACGTCTTTCTTCTTTCTTCTTTCATCAGCCTCATCAGCATTTTTCAACGCCGACTCTTTCGCTAAATGCAAAAAGGCGTGCGTCTTTGAATCGGACGATTCGATTTTATTGAGCGCGGCTTCAACCAACTCGCGGCTGGAAAAATCTCCAGTTTTGAGTCCGGCTTGCATTTCGGTGAGGGTAAGTTCTGTGAGGTTGGTCATTTATTATTTCGTCATTGCGAGTCTTCGAGAAGCAATCTCATTTTTAAGCTGGAGATTGCTTTGCGAAGAGCGCTCGCAATGACGAGTTTCTTTTATTCGAACACCGGCGGAATTTTGAATTGATCATCTTCCGTTTGCGGAGCGTTTTTGAGAAGCGCGTCTGTTGACAGACTCGGATGAACTTCATCGGCGCGCAAAGGCATTCGGTCAAGCCCGCCGCCAAAAGTCGGCGGAACATCTTTTGTGTCCAATTCGTTGAGCTTGGCAATGTAATCCAAAATATTCGAGAGCTGACTGCGATAAAGCTCTTTCTGCTCGTCGCTCAATTCAAGGCGCGCCAATTTCGCAATATGTTCGACTTCTTCTTTTGTGAGGGACATGTCGAGATTATAACGTAATCCAGTTATGGATTATTCGTCCAGCCATCGGCATACCACTTAATATATTCAGCGACGTGGGCGTGCCAATAGACCTCGCTGTGGTCGCCGTTGTACATGTGCCATTCGTGCGGAACTTCGTAATCACTGAGCAGGCTTTCAAACTGTGTGATCGAACCAAGTTCTTTATCCTGATCTCCGGCATCGATCCAAATTCGCGGAAATTGATCCAGGGGAACGGCCTTGATCCAATCTTCAAGATACGGTGCATCTTCAGTGAAGATGGCGGGGGAATGCATGCCCAGCTCACCGAATAGTTTGTAATGTTCCAGTCCCAGACGCACTGTCCAGCCGCCGCCGCGCGAGAGTCCGCCCAGGGCGCGGTGAGCGCGATCGGTGAGGGTACGATAATGCGCGTCAACATAAGGGATCACATCATTGATCACGCGATCTCCAAAACCGGGACCCGCATCCAGATTCCAGTAACGGTCGTCGGGAAAAACGATGATGAACGGTTTGGATTTTCCAGACAGGATTAAATTATCCGCCGCGGTGACCGCGCCGAGACGAACCCACTGATCGTCAATGTAAGTTTGTCCGTGAAGAAGATAGAGGACGGGATAACGCTGAGCAGTCTGGATATCGTAACAGGGCGGGAGATAGATTAGAAATAGTTGTGGAGGCTTGGTTGTGTCGATCGAACCACTGTCCACGCGACCGGGCTGACTAAGACAAGTCAACGGTGTGGCAGTGGGAATGGGCGTGGGAGTTGGAGAAGCCGTGGCGGTGAAAGTTGGCGGAAGAATTGTCGGCGTTGGAGTCGGTTGGATTGATGGCGAGCAGGCCGAAAGTCCAAAAAGAAGCGAAAGAATAAAGATGATGCGAAGATGAGTCATTGAAGTCCTGTGCTTGACGGTTCGTAATCCTTCGCATTATACTCGTCCCGCTACGGGGTGTAGCACAGCTGGCTAGCGCGCTTGCTTTGGGAGCAAGAGGTCGGCGGTTCGAATCCGCCCACCCCGACACATGATTGCCGCTGGGATTTCCCCGGCGGCTTTATGCTAAAATGGAACAGAGGGCTTATGCAAAAATTTGATGGAGTAATTGAAGCAGTTCGTTATAAAAGCGGTAAGATCGATGTGGTGCGCGCTTATGAGCGGCGCGGCGCAACATTTTCTGACCGTGTTCTGTTGGACCGCAAGACCCTGCTCGAACGTTTGAAAAAAGGCAAACGTTTTGTGACCGGCCAGCGCAAGGAATTTGTAGCAAGCACGTTTGAAATTGGCAAATCCATCCAGGCGCTGGGCAAGGATGATAAACAAATCGTCGCGACCCGCGCCGATGTCGACCACGATGAACTCGAAGGTGTGCCCGCCTTTTAGCTTCGCGTCCATCTGGACCCAAACCGGACTCCGTTATGAAAGTCATTGACAAGACCCCCCTGCAAAACGACAAAGGCGAGATTGGCCTGGTCGAGCGTATCCAAGGCACATTGAAGTATGGTTTCTCGTGGTATCCCGAGTTGGAAGCCCAGAAACTCATCATCACTCAACTTGACCGCGCCCTCGAAAAGGGTTTTGTCCTCATCCGCAATTTCACCCTGCCCGGTATTGAGATCACCGAGCCGATCATTTTGATCGGGCCGCCCGGCGTGTACATTATTTACGTCACACCGTTGAGCGGTTTCTACGAAGCCAAAGGCGATCAGTGGAACACGGTCGATAATGGACGTGGAACTCCCGCCCCCATAAATTTAATGAGCCGCGCGGCCCGCTTGGCAAAGGCCTTGCAGGTTTACATCGAGCGTCAGGGTGTTAATTTGCCGAACCCGATCGAACCGGTGTTGATGGCGTCCAGCCCGGCCATGCACATCGACTCGATGCGGCCCGCGGTGCGCGTGGTGATGAGCGATGCGGTTAAACAATTCGCCGGCTCTCTTCTGCAAGCCCGCCCGGTTTTGCAAACAGAGTTCATCCACGATCTGGCTGACCGCATCGTCAATCCACGCCCGAAGTCGGCGCCGCAACAAACGCCGCAAGCGCCCGTTCCGCCTCCGCAAGCAGCGGCAGAAGCTGCTCAACCGGCGGCTTCGCGTGCGCAGGCTATCTTCCGCGCATCTGAAGAAGCAACTCCTTTGAATCCGAATGACCTTGGCTTTGCCTTTGAAGATGCTCCGGCGCAGGCCTTTGCCCCGCCAGGCGGTCAGCTTGAAACCAGCCAGGCGCAGGCGCGGCCCGCACCCAGTCCTGCACGACGCGGCATGAACATGCTGCAATGGGCCTTCCTTGGAGTAATGTTCGCGATCGAGTGTTGTGTTATTATCGGCTTTGGTTATTTAATCATCTTTGCTAATCGTTAATACCTTGTCTCTTCCGCTTTTATCCATAATCATTCCAGCCCATAATGAAGAAACCCGCCTGCCCCAGACCCTGGAGCAGGTCTTTGTGTTTCTTGGACAGCAATCCTACGAATCTGAGGTCCTTGTCATTGAAAATGGCAGCGCCGACCGGACTTTTGAAATCGCACAGGAATATGCGCGTCAACATTCACGCCTGCGCGTGATCCATGAAGAAGGCCGTGGGAAAGGATTGGCAATACATCGCGGCATGTTCGAGGCGCGCGGTGAATATCGTTTGATGTGTGACGCCGACCTCTCGATGCCGGTGGACGAGATCAACAAATTTCTGCCGCCCGCGCTCGGCGACTTTGATGTTGCGATTGCCTCGCGTGAAGCGAAAGGCGCACAACGTATCGGCGAGCCATTCTATCGTCACCTCGGTGGGCGCGGGATCAATCTGATCATCCGTACATTGATCCTGCCGGGGCTGGAAGATACGCAATGCGGCTTCAAATGTTTTCGCGCCCAGGCCGCCGAGGATCTTTTCAATCATCAAACTTTATTCGGCTGGTCTTTCGATATCGAACTGCTTTTTCTCGCTAAACGTCACAAGTATCGTGTGACCGAAATCCCCATTCACTGGTATTATCGCTCCGAAAGTAAAGTCAATGCCTTGCAGGATGCCATGCGCATGATCGGCGACATCTTCCGCATCCATGTCAATGCGTGGCGGGGACGATACGATGTGGACCGACCCTGATCTTTCGTTTGAAAAAAATCTCTGGCAGAGCGGACTTCAAACTATTGTTGGATTGGATGAGGCCGGACGCGGCGCGTTGGCCGGGCCGGTTGCCGTTGGCGCTGTCAGTTTGCCGAATGATCCGCATCTTCTCTCGACCTTGAGCCGGGTGCGCGATTCCAAGCAGATGACTCCGCTGGCGCGTGATACTGCTTCCGCGCGCATCAAGGAAATTGCGCCGCTTCACGCGGTTGGATTTTCCTCCGCAGATGAAATCGATTCGCTTGGCATTGTATCGGCCACTCGCCTGGCTGCGTTGCGCGCGCTCGAAACGTTATCTTTATTTCCCGATTATTTGCTCACCGATTTTCGACTCGAACTCCCCGAACTGGATATTTCACAGACCGCCATCGTTAAAGGTGATGCGCGCTGTTTGAGCATCGCCTGCGCGTCCGTGTTGGCGAAGACGGCGCGTGACGCTTTGATGCGCGACCTGGATGCGCAGCATCCCGGCTATCAGCTTGGAAAACATAAAGGGTACGGCACGCAGTTCCACCGTCTGGCGTTGAAGCGGCTGGGATATTCATCCGTGCATCGAAAAACATTTGTCGTTAAAGAATTACGGATCACGTAATGCGTATTACGTGATCTGTAATTGATTACTTTCGAGTTCATTCTTTTTGTCTTCGTAAAAAGAACTTGGTGATCTCTTCGGAAACAGCGGGGATCAAGGACAGTCCAAGTACTGCACTCCACTCGGTGAATGACAGGAAGTGTGTGTTGAAGATCGGTTGCAGGAACGGGACGCCGCAGACGATCAAAAGCAACGCAATCGAAAGGCCAACCGCGTACTGCATGTATTTGTTGGAGAAAATCCCGATCTGAAAAATTGATGCGCGCTCCGAGCGGACGGTGTAAGCGCGGAAGAGTTCGCACAGCGAGAGGGTGACGAAGGCCATTGTTTCCGCGGCCTGAATATCCACGCCGCGCCAATCGTGATGGAGTAAATATAAAACGGGGTTCATGCCTTGTGGCACAAGTGCGCCCGCTTCAAGATGCCAGATCAATCCGAGTCCGAAGGCCATTAAGACTGCGCTGGTTTGCGCTATTGTTTGGATCGTGATGCCCACGCCCATGATTCGATTAATGATCGGTTCATTCTTGGCGCGCGGCTTGTGCAACATAATATCCGGGTCGCCTCTTTCCATGGCCAATGCCAATGCGGGCGCGCCATCGGTGATGAGGTTGAGCCATAGAAGTTGAATGGCGGTCAATGGCGCGGGCAGTCCGGCCAGTGTGGCGAGAAAGATAACCATGATCTCAGCCACATTGGATGAAAGCAGGAAGAAAACGAATTTGCGGATGTTGGAATAAATGATGCGTCCCTGCTCGACCGCCGCCACGATACTGGCATAGTTGTCGTCGGTCAGCACCATATCGGCGGTCTCTTTGGCGACATCTGTGCCGGTGATGCCCATCGCCACGCCGATGTCGGAGCGTTTGATGGCGGGCGCATCGTTGACGCCATCGCCAGTCATTGCCACGATTTCATTATTGGCCTGCAGGGCGTTCACGATGCGCATTTTATGTTCCGGCGAAACGCGGGCAAAGACATCTGTCTTCTCGATCTCGCGGAATAATTTTTTATCGCTCATCGCGTCCAGGTCCGCACCGGTGGCGACTTTGCGTCCGCGTTTGAGCAAGCCGATCTCATCGGCAATGGCGCGCGCGGTGTTGGGATAATCGCCAGTGATCATGATCGTGCGAATACCGGCCCGTCGAGCCCGTTCCAGAGCTGGTTTGACTTCCTCGCGTGCCGGGTCGATCATGCCGACCAAACCGACGAAGACCAGGTCCTTTTCAAGTTTTTCCGTGACTATTTTATTTGGATCGTCAGGAACATCCCGTTCAAGTCGATAAGCCAGCCCCAGTACTCGTAAAGCATCTTCCGACATGGTATCGATGGCGGCGATGATCTCGTTGCGCTTTCTGGTTGTCAGCGGTTTGGATACATCATTCAGGGTTTGATAGCGCGTGCATAAATTTAGCACCACATCTGGAGCGCCTTTGACGGCAATCACGTCCCAGTTGCGGATTTTTTTATCATAAAAAGGCGAAGCGTCACCAGGGTTTGGATGCCGCACATCGTGGACGGTAATCATGCGTTTGCGTTCTGCATCGAACGGAATTTCATTTTCGCGCGGATAGGCTTTGTTGATGTCAACGTGAAAGATGCCAGCCTTGGCTGCCGCAACGATCAAAGCCCCTTCGGTTGGGTCGCCAACCACTCGATAGGTTTGTCCCATGTCGCTTGCGCCGGTGATTTCCAGGTCTGCATCGTTATTTAACACACCCAGCCAAAGCGCCGTCAATGCGCCGGGATAATCGGCGATGTCAACCAGTTTTTGTTTTATCTTGAATTCGCCCTGCGGGACGTATCCGGCGCCGGTCACTTCGATCATTTTTCCGTCAGACCACAAGCGTGTGACCGTCATTTCATTCTGGGTCAATGTGCCGGTTTTATCGGAACAAATCACGGTGGCCGACCCAAGCGTTTCAACGGAAGCCAGCTTACGGATCAGTGCGTGGCGGCGGATCATCTCACGCATTCCCAGCGCGAGGCTGATCGTCACGACAGCGGGCAATCCTTCTGGCACCGCTGCGATGGCGAGGCTGATGGCGATAATGAACACATCCGTTATTTCTTTTAGATTTTCTTTTGCATACGAGAGGGGATTTATAAAAAGATTGCCGATGTTTGTGTAATTGATCAAGGCCACAACGAACACAATTGCCACTAAAGCTAAAGCGCCGATACTGAGTGTTTGTCCCAATTGATCGAGGCGGCGCTGTAAAGGCGTCTCTTCCGACTCAACATTTTGCAACATGCGGGCGATCAAACCTAATTGGGTATGCATCCCGGTGCTGGTGACGACTCCGTGTCCGCGTCCGTACGAGACCAAAGTGCCCATAAATGCGGTGTTCTTACGGTCGCCGAGCGGAACGTTTCTTCCCAGGACCGTGGCGGCGTTCTTCTGCACCGGCAGGGACTCACCTGTGAGCGAGGCCTCTTCGATCCGCAAATTGACGGCTTCCAGCAGGCGCAAATCTGCGGGAACATAATTACCGGCCTCCAGAAAAACAATATCGCCCGGCACCAGGTTGCGTGAAGAGACAGTTTCGCGATGGCCATCGCGTAAAACCTGTGCATCAGGCGCAGCCAGTCGTTTCAACGCAGCCAGGGCTTCCTCGGCGCGCCGCTCTTGGACGATTCCCAATATGGTGTTCAAAACAACGATTGATAAAATAGCTGAAGCGTCCACCCATTCGCCCAGTAAGGCCGAAATGACCGACGCTACGATCAGCAGGATCACGACAAAACTATTTAATTGCTCCCAAAGCGTCGCCAGCCATCCCGGACGCGGCGCTTCATGTAATTGGTTATGACCGTAACGATGCAAACGTTGTGCGGCCTCTGCGGATGTCAGCCCATCTTCATGCACCTCGAGATCGCGCAGAACATCCTCCGTTCCCAGTGCATGCCAGTCTTTTTGCTCTATGCTTCCAACATTTCCTATTTTTAGTTCAGTCGACATTGAAGTCTCCATTAAAGAAGTGGGTGAAGAAAAAGACCACCA
>JAJYOH010000270.1 GCA_021796315.1 Chloroflexota bacterium | reverse complement strand
TCAAATGACCTTTCCTTGACTACTTTGCGTCGCCGATATGATGTTGCGGTTGCAGATTTCGGAAAGACGGCAAGAAGATTGAGAGAGAAAAATAAATTTGATGCAACCTATATGGATGTGCTCGACGAGCCGCCGCGCGCCAAATCGTTTGGCGGAACCATTCTCCACGTTTTGACTCATAACCATGCCCATCGAACCGAGGTCATTCATATTTTGACGCGCTTGGGTGTGGAGAATGTCATCGAAGGCGACTTGCTTAGTTGGGAAGCGGCGCAGAATTCAAGCGAGATAAATTATGAGCGATGAAATTACTTTGACCATTGACGGTGAGCAAGTCTCTGTCGAATCTGGCACAACCTTATTGAAAGCCGCGCAACAGATTGGCGTGGATATTCCCACCATCTGTTTCCACGAAGCGACCACATCCAACGCGCTGTGCAGGATTTGCGTCGTCGAGGTCGAGGGGCAGAGACTTCTTCAGCCTGCCTGCATTGTCAAGGCCGCGCAGGACATGAGGGTCAGGACAAGCAGCGAACGGGTCGTTCGCGCCCGCCGCACGATTTTGGAAATGCTGGCGTCTACGATGGATTTGTCCGACGCACCCGCCATCCTGACGATGATGGACGAATGCGGCGCGTCCTCGAACCGGTTCCCGGGAGCTGAGCGCCGCGAGGTCGAAGTCAAAGATGACAACCCGATGTATGTGCGCGATTACTCGAAGTGTCTGCTGTGCTGGCGCTGTGTGCAGGTCTGCGCGGACGACGCGCAGTACACGTTTGCGATCAACTTCGATGGACGAGGCTACGAGACGCAGATCGGCACCTTCTTCGATAAGACCATCCCCGAAACGACTTGCGTCCTATGCGGTCAGTGTGTCGGTGTTTGTCCGACCGGCGCACTGAAGCCCAAGCGCGAGTTTTTGCTGGAGCAGGGGATGAGTCCGCGGGAGATCAGTGTGTTGAATACTGGAAGAAAAAAGCGAAAGGATTAACCGCAAAGAGCGCGAAGGCCGCGAAGAGAAATAAAAAATCTTTGCGTTCACTTCGACAAGCTCAGTGCAAGCTTGGCGGGCTTCGCGGTTCGTCTTTTTGGAGGTACTATGATTAAGCCCGATCGAATAGTCGCCACCACTTGTCCGTACTGCGGCGTGGGATGCAATTTACAGTTACACGTCAAGGATGACTTTATCTTCAAAGTCACCTCGCCGTTCGATTCACCGGTCAATCACGGCAACCTATGCGTCAAAGGCCGTTTTGGATATGACTTTGTTTATCATCCTAAGCGCGTCACCACACCGTTGATTCGTAAAACGAAACAAGAAGCAGGCAAGCGCACGCAGGCTTTTGATTTATCGGAATGGCGCGAAGTTTCATGGGATGAAGCCCTCGATTATGTCGCTGAACGATTGATTGAAATCTACAAACGCGACGGCTCCGATGCAATGGCGGTTTATTGTTGCGCCAAAGCCACCAACGAAGACAATTATCTTTTGCAAAAAATGTATCGCGCCATCTTCCGCACCAATAACGTGGATCACTGTACGCGCCTATGTCACGCGGGTTCGGTGGTGGCGTTGCAACAGGCGGTCGGTTCGTCCGCGATGAGCAACACCGCCTCTCAGGTTTTGATGAACGATGTCTTCATCGTCACTGGCTCGAATACGACCGAGAACCATCCGATCATTTCGCTTCAAATGAAGGAAGCCGTCGAGAAACATGGTGCGAAGATGATCGTCGTGGACCCGCGCCGTATCGATCTGGTGGATTTCGCCGAGCTGTGGCTGCCGCTCAAACCCGGTACGAACGTGCCTGTCTTTACGGCCATGGCTTATGTGATGGTCGAGGAGAACCTCGTCAATCATGATTTCATCAACGACCGCACTGAAGGCTACACTGAGTTCCTGGCCTCGCTCGAAAAGTTCACGCCAGAATATGCCGAGGGGTTATCCGGCGTGCCAGCCGAAGATATTCGCAAAGCTGCGCGCATGTACGCCACCGCGAAAAATGGCGCCATCTATTGGGGCATGGGCATCTCGCAGCTTTCGCACGGAACCGCCAGCGCGCTGGCGCTCATCCATCTTGCGTTTCTCACCGGTCACATTGGACGCGATGGCACGGGACTCAATCCGTTGCGCGGACAGAACAACGTGCAGGGCGCCAGCGATATGGGCGCGATGCCTTTCCACTATCCCGGCTACATGCGCGTCGATGATGAAGCCAACGCCGCCAAATGGGAGAAAGCATGGAACATCAAGCCGGGCGGCCTCAGCCGCAAACTTGGTTTGACCACCACTGAGATTTTGAGTCATGCGCACGAAGGCGGCGTGCGCGCGCTCTACATTATGGGCGAGAACCCGATGATGTCCGAACCGAACTTGAACGAGACGCGCGAGCACATGAAGGAGTTAGAGTTTCTCGTCGCGCAAGATATTTTCATCAACGAGTCCGGCGCGTTTGCGGATGTGTTCCTGCCTGCGACTCCGTTCGCGGAAAAAGAAGGAACGTTCTCGAACACGGATCGGCGCGTGCAACGTGTGCGACAAGCCCAGAAGCCGCGCGGACAATCGCGGCCCGACTGGCAAATTATTTGTGATTTGGCGCTGCGCATCGAGTCCCGGCTTGGGCAGGCTACCGCTAAATGGAATTATTCCAACCCTGAAGAAATTTTGCGCGAGATGGCGAGCGTCAACACAGATTACGCGGGCATCACGTATGATCGCATCGAGAAAGTTGGATTGCAATATCCGGTGCCGAGCCTGGATCATCCCGGCACGCCGACGCTCTTCAAAGAATCGTTCCCGCGCGGACGCGGTAAATTTATTCCATTGGATTATGTTCCAGTGCGCGAAGAACCCGATGACGAGTATCCGTTCATCCTGACGACCGGACGCTTGCTCGAACATTGGCACGGCGGCACGATGACGCGCAATTCGGCGTTGAATGAGATCTATCCCGAAGCGCGCGTCGAAATTCATCCCGCCGACGCCGAGATGCACGGCATCCGAAACGGCGACGCGGTCAAAGTCCAGAGCCGACGCGGTGAGATCGTGGTGCGCGCAACCGTCACTGAAAAGACAACAGTCGGCGTGGTATTCCTGCCGTGGCATTTCGCCGAAGCCGCTGCGAATCTTTTGACGAACGACGCGCTCGATCCACAGGCGTTGATCCCCGAATTCAAGGCTTGCGCGGTGCAAGTGTTTCCCGCGCGCGAGAATGAGTTGGCGCATCCGGATGTGATGTTGCAGAGGGGAAGATATTAGCCCCTCCCTTGCCCTCCCCAAATTCGACAAGGAGAACTTGGGATGAGCATTCAAAGTTTAGATCGTCGTATTTGGGGAGGGTGACCGCCTGTCCGCTGTTCTTTGCGGGAAGGTCGGGTGGGGCTTAAATTTCCATCTCGTAGACGCGATAGCGGCGCAAGGGAATCGCTCCCAGCTTTTTGATGGCGTTGATCATCGGCCAGTTATCCTCCAGCACATAATTGATTTCCATCCACGTTTCGGGCGTGTAAAGCGATTCGTATAAGGCGCGGTAGATGAGACTATCCACGGCCTTGCCTTGATATTCGGGAATGACTCCGAGAGCGAACATGCGATAACGTTTCAGGCGCGGAATCCCCGTCAGAAGTTTGAGCCAGCCGAAGGGCAGGAGTGAACCGTCCAGTCCTTTGAGCAGAGAATTGACATCGGGAATCGCGATCGCGAATCCAACGGCGCGTCCGCTGGAGTCTTCCGCAAATAACACACCTTTGGGCTGGATCACGGGTTTGAGATCGCGCGCCGTGGCCTGGACTTCGGCTTCGGTCACGGGCGAATAGCCCCAGTTGTCAATGATGCTGGCGTTGGAAAGTTCGACGATCAACTTGACTTCGTCTTCGTAACGATGCATGTCAATCGGGCGGACGCGGATGCCGTACCGTTTTGCGACCGCCTCGGTAAGCTGCAAAATGCGCGGCGGGATGTTGTAACCCTCCTCGGCATCCACATACCAGCATAACAAGTCTTTGACTTTTCGCAGGCCGAAGTCCATCAAGTATTCGTTGTAAAAAGCGTGATTATATGGAGCCATGACAACAGGCGATGGCGTGAAGCCTTCGACGACCATGCCCCATTCCTGCGAGACGAAAGTCCATGGGCCGCGCGTGGACTTCATGCCGCGCGCTTTGAGCCAATCACGCGCAGACTCGAGCAACATGCGCGCCGCGGCTGGATCATGGATGCACTCGAAGTAGCCGAACAAACCGATGGGCTGTTTCCAGAAGTCGAGGGCGAGTGTGTCGGTAAAAGCCGCGATGCGCCCGATGGCTTTGCCATTGCCTTCTAGCAAAAATAATTGATATTCACAATGATCAAGAAGTGGATTGCGTTTCGCATCGAACTGACTGTGTTGTTCGTCGCGCAATGGCGGCACAAAGATAGGATCGTCTTTATATAAGTGATATGAAATATCAATGAAGCGATTGAGATCGTGTTTGGTTTGGACGGGGAGGATGTGCATGTCGATGATTTTATTTGTTCATCAAGCAGCGCTTTGCATCGCGGGTCATTGGTTATTCTTCGATTTCGGAACTTTCATCAAACAAGTTGTATTGCGCTTGCTCTTCCTTGATATACTGATTTCCAAAATCTTCAGATAAACCAATAAATTCTTCCAAAGGAATTTTTTTCATTGCTTTGCGCAAATATTTTTCTGTTTCACTATCGTTCATGCGAACCAAGTCGTGGTTAAATCCAAGCGTTCTGTTCAATACTTGAGCAACTTGTCTTGGCCAATATCCCGCGCTCATTTGGATAATTGTGCCTTGCACTTCTTGAGCCATACGTTCAATTCTGCTGTTTGCCCCAATTCGATCAACAAGAATAATCGTTGCCATGAAGAACTTTGAACGGCCTAATGAAATCTCGCGTTCAAAACGTGTTACTTTGTCAAGCGAAATTTCAGGATTGCCTCTGCCGATAAACCCAATGTCAAAACGAACACCTTGGCCTAACTCATAAAGAAGGGTGGCATCACTTTCACGTTTTTCATTTCGTGAAGAAAGCCAAAAGACTTTTTCGTATTCTTGCGGGGGCGGAGTGACGTGTTTGAAACCCAGAATATGGAGCAGGGAGCCAAGCACTAATTTTTCAAAGAGTTTGCCATAAGCAGATTTCTCTGAGCCTCGAATGGCAAGTGTTTGTGCTCCAATTGTATTCAAAAGATAGGTAATCCAAAGCCAATTGATTTGCGCCTTTTGGTTTCTGTTAATTGTAATTTCACCTTGCAGTGAACCTTTTTCTTCTTGTCTCGTGGCAATGACTTCGTTGCAAATTTGGATATACCTGTCTCGATATTCTGCAATTGCTTTCGGGTCATCTCTCAAAACATTTTGAAATGCTTTATCTGTTAAACCAAGAATCCATTGAGCAAGCCACCTTTCGGCTTTAGATAGGTTTCCTTTGGAAAGAATGTCTGTGGCAATTTTGGGAAGTTGATTCGCAAAATCTTTGGAGTTTGCTGCACCTCTAATGAATAACTCCATTGTCGCTAAATTCAATGTAGCAATCCTGCGACGCGTAAGGGACTCGGTTGAATCTCGCAAGTTCTTTCCCATGAGAATGTCCAATACAACACCGCGTACAACATCGAGGCCAATTTGCTCGACAAGTTGGCTCCCGCTAGCTGAGAGCAAATCCAAATCGGTTGGCGAGATTAAGTCTGTCAAAACATTTAATTGTTTTTTGTTTTTGGGCATGTTACCCCTCAAAAAAGCATATTATCTGCGTCAATTGGAGTGCAGTTGATGGTGTGAATCTGCTTTGCTTCTTTTCCGAGCCAAGTCTTGGCTTCTTCTCGAATTATTGAGATGTACTTTGGATTCTGCTCAAGCAATACAAAGCGTCTGTTGAGTTTTACAGCCGCTTTTCCGACTGTGCCAATTCCAGCAAAAGGATCAAGCACTACATCGCCTTTGAAAGAATAATACTTAATTACCTTTTCTGCCAATTCGACAGGGAAAATAGCAGGATGTCTCTGGTCATGGGATGGTGTAATTTTCCAGATATTCGTTCGGTCATAATCATCCGCGACTCTTGATGCTTTTACAATTTCTTTATTGGGATGAGCGCGAATATTCCAATCAATCAATTTATCAGTGTGCTTTCGATATACCAGAATATATTCTGTGACGGGAACGGGCTTGTATTGCAATGGATTTCTGTCGGCGGCAAATCTTCTACCGCGACCCGTTGCCCAACCTGCGCCCTCAGGTTTTTCCCAAATAATGTCATCAATAAAGTCGTAACCTTCTTCAATGAACAGTTTATGCATATCGAAAGGCACGGCAATTCGGCGCGAGGCTTCGCTGCGACTGGCGCGACGCACAAGCACAGGCGAGACGTTCATGACAAAGAAACAACCCTCTGCTAATACCCGATGCGCATTTTGAATAATTTTTCGTATTTTGAGCAAGTATTCTTCGTAGGTAACGTAATCTGTATATTCGGGACGAGCGTTGTAATAAGGTGGAGAAGTAAAAATTAAATTTACACTTCCTGCTGGAAGTTCTTGTAAGAGTTCTTCACTGTCGCCTTGTGCAATTGTGTTTCGCAGTGATGATAAAACATAAGTTCCATTTTGCTTCTTCACCCCAGTTTTTTTATGGCTGTTTCGTCCAAGCAAGCGTGATTCAAGTACATCGGGATTTGTAGATTTATCTTCTACGATTAAGGATGTATATGCGTCAATCACAACTTCGCCAACTCGTTCGTGCGATGTTTTTCCCACTAAAGGCACGCGCCATATGTGATAACGGTCGTCTACTTCTGGTAAACCAAATCCAATCGCATTTTCTAATTTTGCGCGTTCCAGCCAAAAAGATGCTACCTTCTTTGCGGATTTCACATTCAAAACATTGTATTTTCTTTTTGTAGCGACTGTTGTTTTTGTAAGCATGGCAAGTCAATTTTACCATCTACCCTGTTGCTGTTTACAGGCGACTTTGCGGTGTTCGATAAAGTCTACGGATAGTCTTTTCGATGCGCCCCATGTGCATTCTCCTGCGAGTGGATTATTTGATGCCAAACAGCAATTTCAATTTTCCTTCCGCTTCTTTTTGCGTGGGTTTTGGCAATGATCCAAGTTCACGGACGATGATATTGGCTGCAACTGTCATCATTCGATGGAGTTGCAAGGTTGAAGAGACACGCAATCCTGTAGTTGAAAAATTCTTATCTGTCTCTGTGAAAATCAGGTCGGTCGGAAGCGGTTTGTCAGGCACGCGGCTGGTGATGAATGCCAAAACAACATGCTTATGCTCGCCAATTGGCTCGGTGAGACATACCGCAGGTCGCACCTTTGTACTGGAGAGATCATCAAAGGGAAAAGGAACAAGCACGACCTTATGCTTCATAGAACGGTTTCCCGTCGTGGATGGTGTAAATATCTTCTTCAGGATCGCGCAGGTATTCAAAGGCGGAATTGCTCAGGGAGGCTTTCAGCCACTCCATCTCGCTCATTTCTTCGGTAATTTCCGTGAGCGGCGAAAGGACAATGACGCGCACGCGCTTCGGCCCCGCAATGGGAAGCGCGCCATCTAGTTTGAGTTGATGGTTTTCATCCACTGTCCCCGTCATTTCTATGGCTGTCATCGGAACTTCCATTTTGACGCTGCCTTTCTATTGGTTTCTTATTGGCTTTCGTTATTATACCTTCCCATGCTGACCGATGAATACGGTCTTTTCGATGCGCCCCATAGTCGGCTCCTGGTGTTTATCCTTGAAAGCATTACTAGTCACCTGACA
>JAJYOH010000269.1 GCA_021796315.1 Chloroflexota bacterium | reverse complement strand
CAAGTCAATTTTTTAAATGCCTGACTGGAGCGAAGAACAATATCCCGTAAACGGCTATTATACATTTTCATAACGGATATTAACATTGGTTTTCCCGTTGCCCAAGTCGACACCTTGAACAACAATAGCCTGACCGCTTGGGTCACCGTCGAACACGAGGCTAAAGGTCGCATCAGTAATAGCCGTATTGGCGGTCCGCTCGGTCAGACCTTCCTTTGTAAATGCATCACGATAGAACTGAATGGTATCCTTAAGACTCATATCGGTCTGAAAGTTGATTGAGCCGTTGCCTGTATCCGTCAGATTGCTGACATTACCGGGCATGGGAAATTTAGTGTTTTGCCCGCCGCCTCCGCCGCCGGAAGCGGCTGTCGGGCTTTCGTTTGAGCCGCTTCCGGTTCCGCTCCCGCCAGTGCCCGTAGTCTTATTGAACAGTGAGCAAGCAAGTGAGATCATTACCAATACAGTCAAACCAAGGAACCAGCGATACTTATTCATGAGTTATCTCCTTATTCTTTGTTTTGATTTTGCAGCTCCTGTCTGGAGCTAAATTCTTTTCCTGGTAAATAAATTGGCTCAGAACAATGCAATAGTAAATGGTTATGTTTAGGATACACCAAAGCCATCATCTCTAAAATGCCACTTTAGGGGGACTAAAATAAAAAAACAACTATCAGTGTGACTTAGAAATTGATTAGAACACAGGTCAAAAGCCGACCCATTTTATATGGATTGTGATAGATTAAATAAGAAGGAGATTATATGGATATCGGCGCACCCGAACTAATCATCGTGTTAATAATTGTTGTCCTGCTATTTGGACCCGGTCGCATCGGCCAGGTTGCCGGGGAAATTGGCAAAGGCATTCGCAATTTCCGCGAAGGCATGGCCGGCAATGAAGAAAAAAAAGAGGATGGACAGGAAGCATCCAAGCAGGAAACCCCTAAGTCATAATGAGACGGAAATAATTCATATAGACTCTCTCTTCTCAGAGAGTCTATGTCGTTTAAAAGTTGAAGACGATTCAAAATCGGCGCTATAAAAATAAAAAGACCCTGTCAGGGTCTTTAGCTCCTCGACCTGGACTCGAACCAGGAACCTAGCGGTTAACAGCCGCTCGCTCTGCCAATTGAGCTATCGAGGAAGGAAGGCGACGGGGATTATACGTATAAGGTGGGGTTGTGTCAAGCGTGATTTTGCAAATTGATAAATATCGTGAACTCGCATTGAAATATAAAGTTTAATAGTGGATCGAGCCGAGGTGATGCAGTTTATCGATGCGATGAGTGGCCGTGATCTGGCGGACAGTGCCCGTCAGTCCACGCACAACCAGCGAATCCGTTCTGGCGCCGTCGCCAAAGTAACGCACACCCTTGAGCAGCTCACCGTCTGTGATACCTGTGGCAGCGAAGAAAACATCCTCGGACGAGACGAGATCATCCATCGTCAAGATCTTTTCAAAATCATAACCCGCTTCACGTCCGCGACGAAGTTCATCATCATCACGCGCAAACAACTTGCCTTGGATTTCGCCGCCCATGGCGCGCAAGGCGCAGGCCACCAACACGCCTTCGGGCGTGCCGCCAATGCCGATCAACACGTCCACGCCGGTGTCGGGCATGGATGTCATCAACGCCGCGGCGACATCGCCGTCAGGGATGATGCGGATGCGCGCGCCAGCTTTGCGAATCTCAGCGATCATTGCATCGTGGCGCGGACGGTCAAGAATAATCGTAGTTAAATCTTCAACTTCCTTGCCTTTGGCCTTTGCAATCGCCTTGAGATTTTCGGTGATGGACATCTCGATATTGATCTTGCCTTTGGCTTCGGGGCCAACAGCCAACTTGTTCATGTAAACGAAAGGCCCCGGGTTAAACATCGTCCCGCGCGGAGCAATGGCAACCGTTGAAAGCGAGTTGGTGCGGCCATAGGCCAGGGGGCGAGTCCCGTCGATTGGATCGACGGCCACATCCACGTCGGGGGAAGAGCCGTTACCCACCACTTCCCCGTTATACAACATCGGCGCTTTATCCTTCTCTCCTTCGCCAATGACGATAACGCCATTCATATCCACTGTTTGCATGACGAGCCGCATCGCGCCGACCGCAGCCGCGTCCGCAGCTTCCTTGTCGCCGCGCCCCATGAAACGTCCGGCAGAGAGAGCGGCAGCTTCCGTAACACGCGCAAGTTCAAGCGCAAGATTACGAGTAGGTTCGCTATTATGATTATGTTCCATAATGCCTCCGGATCTACAAAAAGAAAAAACGAATTATATATACGCCAATGACGGCAGCCCAGATAAGCGAGTCAATACGGTCGAATGCGCCGCCATGTCCGGGGAACAAATTACCCGAATCTTTTATGACGGCTTCGCGTTTGAACAAACTCTCGCCAAGGTCTCCCAGCGTAGTCAGTGTGCTAAGCACAAAACCGATCAGGACACCCTGCCAGATATTGACATGCAATGGGCCGAATTTAGTGTAAGCAAAAGCAAAGAAGCCGCCATACAAGGTGCCCATGAAGACGCCAGCCCAATACCCCTCCCAGGATTTTTTGGGGCTAAGACGCGGGAACATTTTATGTTCGCCGTATCGCGCTCCGATGCTATAGGCGCCTGAATCCGCCAGCCAGACCACTGGGAATATGAACATGACCCACCAGCCGCCATTGGGCAGCGAACGCAAGTCGACCATGTATGCACCTATCCAGCCGAGGTAGATCAATCCGCCCAAAGTGATTGCTAAATCAAGCGCGGCCTCATTTCGGCCGCGCTCATAAGCGAATAGATGATAGGTCATCGCCAGCAGGATTAATACACTGAAGGCGAGTTCGGCAAACTGCGGAAAGAAGGCACGCATGCCAAGGATAACAAGCGTGCCTCCCACTGTGATGATAATGGAAGGTTCAAATTTGACGACCCGGAACATGTGGACATATTCCCAGGCTGCAATTACAACAAAAAAACAGATGTAGAGAAAATAAAGCACTCCCCCAAAAAAGATGGCAGGCATGAGAATTGCCAACAACGACAAAGCCGTGACAGTCCGCCTACCCATTGAGTTTATTCGCCACCGCTTCTGAGACTCCGCCATAACGACGGTCGCGCTGTGCAAAGGTCTCAATAGCGCGGCGGTATTCATCTTTATCAAAATCGGGCCAGTAGGTTGGGGTAATGTACCACTCTGAGTAAGCAGCCTGCCAGATCAAAAAGTTGCTGACACGCAGTTCGCCTGAGGTACGGATAATCAAGTCAGGGTCGGGTACACCAGCGGTGTACAGATATTGGCTGACCAATTCATCGCTGACAGCTTCAGGCTTTACACCATCTTTCATCATCTTCTGAATAGCCTGGACAATCTCATCACGTCCGCCATAATTGAAGGCGATGTTTAAAATCAGACGATCATTCTTCCTGGTCATATCCACAGCATCCAGAACCTTCTCTTGAAGCGTGGGCGATAAACGTTCCAGCCGCCCGATGTGACGCAACTGCACACCCTCTTTGTTGAGTTCATTCAGTTCGTGGTCGATCACATCTTCGAGAATGTTCAACAAACCACGGACTTCCTCCGGAGGACGTCCCCAGTTCTCAGTGGAGAAGGCATAGATGGTTAGGTATTTGATTCCGAACTCAACCGTTGAGCGGATGACACGACGCAGGTTCTCAGTACCGGCTTTGTGGCCGGCAATACGCGGCAAGCCGCGCGAAAGCGCCCAACGCCCGTTGCCATCCATGATCATGGCGACATGGCGGGGGATTTTATCAAGAGGCAGGTCGAGGGATGAGTTGGCCATTGTAAAAATCAATAAGTCTAACTAGTCTGAAGCCTTACAAGTCTTCGTCAGACCGGCAAGGCTTCAAACCCGTGAGACTGGTTTACACTTCCATGATCTCGATTTCTTTTTTCTTGCCGTGATCGTTGACTTCTTCCACAAATTTATCGGTCAACTTTTGCAGGTCTTCTTCGCCGCCTGCCAGATCGTCTTCAGAGATCAACTTTTCTTTTTCGAAATCGCGCATGTCATTATGCGAATCCCGGCGGATGTTACGGATGGCAACACGCGCCTCCTCCAGCCGGGCATGCACTTGTTTGACCAGGTCGCGGCGGCGATCCTCAGTCAACGGCGGAAGGTTCAAGTGGATGACTTTGCCGTCAGTATTCGGATTCAGCCCCAGGTCCGAGGCCTGAATCGCTTTTTCGATTTCCTTCAGGGTGCTTGCGTCAAAAGGTTTGATCATCAACGAACGCGGCTCCGGCACACTAATCGAAGCCAATTGCATCAGCGGGGTCGGAGTATCATAATAGTTAATGGTCAATCGCTCAACGAGCGATGGATTGGCGCGCCCTGTGCGAATAGCGGCCAAATCATCAGCCAGGGATTTAATCGCCCCCGACATTCGGGTTTCGGCGTCTTTCAGAAGGTCTTTAATCACGTCGGCCTCCAGTGGGATATGTATGTTTAAGGATACACTAAAAGTTCAATTTATGCTATGGGGGAAGCAAAAGCAGAGAGACTTTGAAGATAACTGAGAGTCTGTCAAAAAAACGCCGATGAACGCAAAGGGGAATTTACATTCATCGGCGTTTGGCAAGACAGGAAATTATGAGCTCACCAAAGTTCCAATCTTTTCACCTTTGAGCGCGGCCATTAAAGCGTGGTTATCCCATAAATTGACAACAAGGATTGGCAGGTCGTTTTCCATACAAAGCGTGATGGCAGTGCTATCCATCACTTCAAGGCGGCGATTAAGCACTTCGATGTAACTTAGCTGGTCGAACTTCTTTGCGTTTGGATCTTTCTTGGGATCAGCATCATAGACACCATCCACTTTGGTGGCCTTGATGACTACATCCGCATCGATCTCGGACGCACGCAGGGCCGCCGCCGTATCGGTTGAGAAAAAGGGATTGCCTGTTCCCGCGCCAAAAATGACGACACGGCCTTTTTCCAAGTGACGGATGGCGCGGCGGCGGATGTAAGGCTCGGCAATGGCCCGCATTTCAATCGCGGACATAACGCGCGTCAGAACGCCGAGGCGCTCGAGAGAATCCATCAGGACCATGGAGTTCATGACAGTGGCAAGCATGCCCATATAATCCGCGGTCGAACGATCCATGCCGTGTTCGAGTCCCTGCTTGCCGCGCCACAAATTTCCCGCACCGATGACAACAGCCACCTCGACGCCTGAGTCATAAACTTCCTTGATGCGGCTGGCGATCGACTCGGCTTCGTCCACGTCAATGCCATAACCAGGTTTTCCACCAAGAGCTTCACCGCTAAGTTTAAGCAGGACCCGTTTATATTTGAGATTGGACATTTTCCACTCTTTCTCCCCTCTTTTTGAAGAGGGGCCAGGGATGATGTTGTACTTAAGAAAAAGGCCAACCGAATGGTTGGCCTTTACACTTATTATTCTTGATTCGCGCCCTCACCCAACTCCCAGCGCTGGAAGCGGCGGACAATAACGTTCTCGCCGATGGCGGCAACATTTTGCATGATCAGCTTTTCAATCGTGGTGCTATCATCACGCACATAAACCTGACGCATGAGACAAACCTCGTCCTTGAATTTGTTCAAGTAGCCTTCCACAATTTTATCAACAACTGCGCCGGTTTTGCCTTCTTCTTTGGCGCGAACACGGGCTTTTTCAGCTTCCTGCTCCAACTCAGAGGCGGGAATATCTTCCGGCTTCACATATTTTGGGGCATTGGCCGCGATCTGTAGCGCGATCTCGTGCGCCAATGAACGGAACTGTTCCGAACGGGCAACGAAATCTGTTTCACAGTTGACTTCCACCATGACGCCCACACGCCCGTTGCCGTGAGAATATAACTCCACAGCCCCATTGGATGCTTCGCGATCGGCGCGCTTTGCGGCAGTCGCCATGCCTTTTTCGCGCAGATAATCCACAGCCTTCTGATAGTCGCCATTCGCTTCCTGGAGCGCTTTACGGCAATCCAGCATACCGGCGCCGGTCGCCGCGCGTAATTCCTTGATCATCTCAGTGGTAATTTCCATATCTACTTTCCTCGTTCAATCAAACTGGTTACTCAGCTACCTCAGCCGGCTTGGCATCATCAGGCTTGGCTTCTTCAGGTTTACCCGGTTCCGGTGTGCGTGTCGCGCTCAACTTTGCCAGCGTGGACTCGCCCAACAAAGCGCCTTCATCGGTCTCCTCGTCAGCATCCACAACCTTCGGGGCCTTGCGTGAGCGCGGCTTTTCTTCCTTGACATCTGACGCCACAGGAGCAGATTCAGCAGGCTCTTCGTCTTTGCGCATGGCCTTGCCCTCCAGCACCGCATCCGCAATCTTAGCCACTAATAACTTGATGGCACGAATAGCATCGTCGTTGGATGGAATAACGTAGTCAATGCCTTGTGGGTTGCAATTTGTATCCACCAATGCAAGCACGGGGATATTCAACACGTTGGCTTCATGGACAGCCGCATCTTCGCGCGCCACATCCACGATAAAGACCAAGTCAGGAACACGCTTCATCGCCCGGACGCCGGAAAGGCGCGTCAACAACCGGTCGATCTCACGCTGAATCAACAGGCCTTCCTTCTTGGTAAGACGGTTGATCTCGCCGCTGTCACGCAAACCTTCGAGACGGTTTAATTCCTGAATACGAGCATACATGGTGGACCAGTTGGTCAACATGCCGCCCAGCCAGCGCTCGGTAACGTACGGCATACCACAGCGCTCCGCTTCTTCCTTCACTGTTTCCTGCGCCTGGCGTTTTGTTCCGATGAACATCACAGTTCCGCCGCTGGCAACTGTGTCGCGTACCAGGTTATATGCCTGATTCAACAGCTTCACAGTTTGTTGAAGGTCAATGATATGAATACCGTTACGCTCTGTGAAGATGTACGGTTTCATGCGGGGATCCCACTTGTTCGTGCGATGTCCAAAATGGACGCCGCTCTCAAGCAGGGCTTTCATGGAAATAACAGCCATTATTTCTCCTTGGAATTCCGTTCGCGAACGCGCAGTCAAGATTGCTGGCGTTGAACGGAGTGGGTTTAGCGGGGATGATAACCCGCTCAGGGACGCTTTATGCCCGTCCCAGGCAAGATGTGCTTCTGTTACGAAGCGGCGGGATTATACCATTGAAAATCAAAGTGGAAAACCTTTAATGCTAAAGTTCAGGACAAACTAACAAATCAGCCCTGATGAATTCATCAGGGCTGATAATTTCTGAAAATTGCAGTCTCTAAACGACAGCCATTTGTCCGTATAACTGCTCTCTTACATTCCGAATACGTTTTTCAAGCTCACGTTTTGTCGTCATCTCGTTTGTGATCTTATCGATTGCATACATCACGGTGGTATGGTCGCGTCCGCCAAGCACCTCGCCGATCTGCGGAAGGGACGCATCGGTTTCCTTGCGCATGAGATACATCGCCACCTGACGCGGCTCGGCGATCTTCTGTGAACGATCGCGTCCCATTATGGCATCCACGCTGATCTGCCATTCGCGCGCCACCAATTCCACGATTTTCAGCGGAGCAATGTTCTGGCGCTGGGGTAAAAGATCAGCCAGTGCAACATCCACCAGACTGGGAGTCAAGGATGTGCCGCTTAAATCAGCAAAGGCAATGATGCGATTCAACGCACCTTCCAATTCACGGATATTAGATTGAACACGCTGGGCAATAGTATTCAATATCTCATCGGAAATGAAACGGCCAGTGCGTTCAGCTTTGGCGTGCAAAATAGCCAGACGCGTCTCAAGGTCTGGTGGCTGGATGTCCGCTGCCAGTCCCCATTCGAAGCGGGAGCGCAAGCGT
>JAJYOH010000268.1 GCA_021796315.1 Chloroflexota bacterium | reverse complement strand
GCCTATTGTTCTCACCGCAAACGAACCCGTTCGCAATCACACAGTCAAAGCTCGAACCGCCGTAAACGCAAAGTCTCGTAGTACCGACCGAAATCTCGTAGTACGTTGAAGTCTCGTTGTAATACTAGTTTGGGTTAACCAATAGCAGGAGAAATGAGTTCCCGCCTTAGATGTAATGGGCGTTAAGGCGTAACACCTAAAATCAAAACTGGAATGTCGATATCTGAAACGCCACGTTGTTCCAAATCCCAAACAAATTGTTCAAAATATGAAACGCCCGAAGACATATCTTCTGCTAATTCTTTCACAGGAACGATTTCAATGCCAACGTCAATAAATCCCATGTTGTGGAAGATTGTCATTTTGGCACAGACATTGTAGACCATGAAAGAATACTTGCCAAATTGCACTTCAACGCCAAGTTTGTTTTTGATGAAATCCATTTCTCTGAAAGCCCCTTTGGCAACTTGAGGCGCTTCATATCCTCCGCTGTAATACTGCGTTGGATAATCGCAAAGCACCCGCTTCTTTTCCCAGCCCAATTCTAAAAAGCCGTCGCTTATTTCTTTGTTCAGGGAGCGAGGACTGAATAAAATCCTATTCCGCATGGTCTTTTCCTTGCTCGCCTTTGTCTTGTGATTTCTAGCGTCAACATGAGCCAGGATTCTTTTTACTTCATCCAATTCTTTCGCGTACTTTTTTTGAATAGCCTTCTCACCACCATTGAAAGAATAGACCCCGACGATTTTCATTTGTTATATTCTCCTTTTCCATCAAGAAGGTTTTTCTGTGCGTAGTTTTTTTTCCACTCATCGGGGATTTTCGACACACTGTCTTTGCCCGTTGGCTGATAAACTGGCGTTCCAAGTTGACGATAACCAAGGGCGCCATTGAAATAGGAAAGAATACGTTCACGGGCTAAGTCAATATAATCTTTTTCCTTGTCGCTTCCCACCGCTCGACGATTATTTTTGATTGCCGCAAGCAATGACGAACCGACACCTGCAAACGGATCTAAAACCCAATCGCCTTCATTCGTTAATGCCAGAACGCAACGTTCAACCAGTTCAATCGGATACTGGCATGGATGTTCTGTCTTTTCGGGATGATTTGCTTTTACATTCGGAATATCCCAAATTTCCTGTTCCCAATCTTGTAAAACCACTTCCCAAACATCAGACGGATTCTTTCCTAATGGATTACCAGAGAGTTGTCCCTTCTTCTCGCCTTTGAAATGACGCTTGCCAGGGTACTTTGACGGAACACGGACGCTATCCAAGTTGAATACATACTTATCGTTTTTGGTAAACCATAAAATAGTTTCGTATCTTCCGGAAAAACGCTTCGACGCGTGAAGCCCATGACCAAAACGCCAAATGATTCGATTCCGCAAATGCAAACCTAGTTTTTTGAATATTCCATAATACAGAATATCCAGCGGGTAAACTTCACCATCCTCGACAAAGTTACCCACTTGCCAGCACAAACTACCTTCGTTTTTCAAGACCCGATATAGTTCAGCGATAATCTCAGCTTGCTTGCTAAGATAGTGTTCGATTTCAACTCTGCTTTCATAATCTTTCCCAAGATTGTATGGCGGAGAAGTGATGATTAATTGAATTGAATCATCAGGAATTTCAGTGAGTAAATCTTTGATTTCACCGCTAAAAAGAACTATATCCGAATCGCTTTTGAAGTGGTCGTCTATCGGTTTAGGGATTTGAAATAATGGGAGGCTCATGCCGTAATTTTACTCTAAACCCTGTCTGGTTTTGAGAAAACATCTGTAATAAAACATCAATTGAGTACACGCGGTTACAGATTGATTCATATGGAATAGCCTATTGAATCGAAAACCTTACTTATTCATATACAACCCGCCGCTGACTTCCATCCAATCTGCCACGCGCTCGACGGCGGCGTTGATATTGTTATCTGAAATGTCCAGCGTCAAACTGGGAAGCTGCGATTTGGCGATCAGTTCGCGCATCAATTCCTGTTCATGGATGAAGAGAGTCAGGTCGTTGTATTGCGCTGGATTGCCGGAGACTTTCAGCCGTTCGGCGCGGGCGGCTTCAAAGGATTCGGGCGAGCGGGTGCAAAACACGATGCGGAAATTCAGCGGCAGGAGTCTATCCTCCAGCCAGCGGAAATCATAATCCTTGCCGTAAGTTTGTTTTTGGTAAGCCTGCGTCGAAATGTGGAAGCGGTCAACGATCCACGAATAATATTTTTGCAGTTCGAACATGCGCGCCCAGGTCTGGTAGGTTTCGATGGCGAGCGACTCTTCCTGCGGCTCGAAGTTGATCGGTCCGCGCCCCCAGGGATAATTGGTGAACGTGCACCACTCGGCGGAAATCAACGGCGAATGATAGCGATACTTGCGCGGCCCCACAATGCGCGGATGTTCATTCAATTCAAAAGCGATCTCGGTCTTGAACGTCAGGCGCGTGCCTTCGAGAATGATCTTCGGGCAAAGTTTGTTTGACATGTTATGCGTCCGTATTTGATGAATTATCTTGAAGAAAATCTCTTGATCCCCAGACGATCTGATTGCCGCCTTTTTGTTTTGCCAGATATAACAATTTATCTGCATCCTGCAGCAGATTATCGAAAGTGTGCCCGTCGTGTTCGATGGCGCCGATGCTGATCGATAGACTTACTTTATTTTTGGATACCGAAAAATTTGTCTGGCGGCAAATTTCCATGATGCGATCCATAATCAACATGGCCTCCTTCTGACCGGTTTCCGGCATCAGCAGACCGAATTCATCGCCGCCCAGCCTGGCGAACACGTCCTGTTTGCGGATATGCTGCTTGATCATGCGCACGAATTGTCTTAATACCTTGTCTCCGCTGCTGTGCCCGAACGAATCGTTTATGTTCTTGAAAGTGTCCATGTCGATGATCGCCACGGAAAGCTGGCGTCCATGACGTTTGGCCCGTTCCACTTCGACCTTTCCCTGCGCGGTAAAGGCGCGGCGATTCTTGGCCTGTGTCAGAGGGTCGATCATTGCCAGGCGGCGGAGTCGCTTCTTTTCCTGCTCCTCCATTTTCAGCAGCGAGAAGTTGTAACGGCGGTAAGAATCCATCCAGTGTGAGATTACAAGACCCAGAAAATTTGCCACTACGTAGGTGGTAATGACTGTAAACCATAATTCGATGTCGATTTCCCTTCGAGCGAAATTGACGAATTCGAATAAGGTCAACAGCCCCATCCCCAGTGTTCGAAGCCTGATTGGAATTGGCAGTATCAAATACATCGCCAGGATGATCAGGGCATTGATCGACAGGGAGCTTGGGCGATTGGTGGGGCGGGTCCAATCGATGAACCCGATGACCAGGATCATATTGAACATCAGGATCAGGGCGAGGCTTTGGAATTCCTGCGCTGTTTTGACTTTTTGCATGAAATAGATGATCCCCATGCTGACTGCTGCGCTGATCAGCCGCACACCGGCCACAATAAAGAACATGTATTTTGCGCCGAAGAAAAAATAATCCGTCCGTACGAAAAACAGGGAGAGCGCACCAAAGAATAAAAACCCAAACGTGGTTTGGGCAATATCTGCCTTCAAATGGTGTTGGTGATAGGCTGACTCAAATTTCCCCAGATGAAGTTCAAATATTTTTGGAAAAAAGCCCCGGATCCAATTCATTCCACCTGCTGTCTTTCTCTACTGTAATTTACATCATTATACGCAAATAAGTTGGGTTGGCAATATGCCAGCTAGCCGATTCTTTCGAAGCGGTTCTTTTCCACATTCTTGACGGTGTGATGTGGGTCGAAAACCTGCCCGTTCATCACGAGGTAAACGCCACCGGGTAATGTTTGTACGGCAATGATCGCACCGCCGAGGTTGAAATATGCGTCGGTGGCTTTGAATGCGGCGGGCTGCATGGCTCCGGTCAGGACGATGGTCTTGCCGAGAATCTGCGTGAGCAGTTTGGCGGTGGCGATCATGGTGTCGGTGCCATGCGTCAAAACGATGAGCCGGTTCGGGTCCAGAGAGACGCGTTCGAGGATCATGGCGCGGTCTTCGTCCGTGATCTGCAGGCTGTCCTTTTTGAGCAGAGATTCCACGTCGAATTCAAGCGTCGCATTTGCGTCGCGCAAGATGGCCGCAGCCTGCGGTTCGCCGACGATGAAGTCGCTTTCGAGCGTGGAATAAAATTTATCCAGCGAGCCGCCGGTGGTGAAGATTTTGATTTTCATGGTTCGAGTATAGCAAAAATTGACAAGCGTGGATAAGTCCTGTAAACTTCCTTGGCGCAAACAGATATCAAACTATTGTTGTGTTGAAAGGATGAGAGATGGGTCAATTGGATGGAAAGGTTGCGCTTGTCACTGGCGGCGGGCGCGGCATCGGTCGTGCGATTGCGGCTGCGTTGGCAGATGCCGGCGCGGCGGTGGCTGTGACCGGCCGCAACACGGCTAATTTGGAAGAAACAAAATCTGCGATCACTGCGAAGGGCGGAAAAGGATTGGCGCTTGCCTGCGATGTCGCCAGCAAGGCTTCTGTTGAATCTGCTTTTGAAAAAATCCGCGCCGAGTTGGGGGCGGTGGATATTCTCGTCAACAACGCCGGCATCACCTACAGCCGCAAATTGCACGAAACGCCGGATGACGTTTGGGAGCAGATCATTCAAACCAACCTGAATGGAACTTTTTATTGTTGCAAAGCGGCTTTGCCCGACATGATCCAAAAACGCTGGGGGCGGATCGTGACCATCGCTTCCATCGCCGCCCTGGGCGGGATTCCGTTTTCATCGGCTTACAGCGCATCCAAGCATGCGCAACTTGGACTGACGCGTTCGCTGGCTCAGGAGGTCGCGCGTTATAACATCGCGGTCAACGCGATTTGTCCGGGCTGGGTGGAGACGGATATGTTCGAAGAATCCATTGCCAATATTATCAAAGTCACCGGGCGAACGGCGGAGGAAGCGCGCGCCGATCTGTTGAAACTTGGCGGGCAGACGCGCGCGGTCACACCGCAGGAAGTTGCGAATGAAGCGCTGCGTCTTGCGAGTCTTGAAGATGCGAAGACAACGGGTCAGGCGATAACGCTTTTATAAAATGATTTACTAAAGCGCGTTCCGCATCGACGGCGGAATCAAAAGCTGAATCAACAAGGAGAATCAAGATGGCTGAAACTAAAAATTCTTTCGATGCAACTTTGGAAGAGATCAAGTCTTTTGTCAAAAAAGAACTCTTTCCGTTGGAGCCAATCTTTTTGCAAAAAGGATTTTACGCGGTCGAAGAACAAGTCCGCACCAAGCGTGCCATGGTCAAAGAACGCGGCTGGTGGGCGCCGCCCATTCCGCGTGAATATGGCGGCATGGGACTCAGCCTGCCGGACTTTGCGCGCCTGAGCGAAGTGCTTGGGCTGAGTTTGCTCGGCCATTTGACTTTCAATTGCCAGGCTCCCGACATCGGCAACATGGAATTGTTGTTGGAAGTTGCCAACGATGAACAGAAGGAAAAATATCTCAAGCCATTAGTTCGCGGCGAGATTCGCAGTTGCTTCTCGATGACAGAACCGATGCACGCCGGTTCGAATCCGCTTTACATGGATACCAGCGCGGTCAAAGATGGAAACGATTATGTGATCAACGGACACAAGTGGTTTACATCTTCTCATGAAGGCTCGTCGTTTGCAATCGTCATGGCGAACACGAATCCGAATGCGGAGAAGGCGCATCAACGTTTCAGCCAGATCATCGTGCCGACGGACACGCCCGGTTTTCGCCGTCTGCGAAATATCAAGATCATGGGCGAAGAGGGTGAGGGCTATTTTACCGACGCTGAAGTCATCTATGAAAATGTGCGCGTGCCGCAATCGAATCTTTTGGGCAGGGAAGGCGATGGCTTTGCGCTGGCTCAAATGCGGTTGGGGCCGGGACGCATCCATCATTGTATGCGCTGGATCGGAATCTGCGAGCGCGCTTTCGACTTAATGTGCAAGCGCGCTGCGAGCCGCGAACTCGCGCCGGGAAAATTGCTGGCCGAAAAACAAGCCGTCCAACACTGGATCGCGGAAAGCCGCGCCGAGATCAATGCGGCGCGGATGCTGGTGATGGACGCCGCCGAGAAATTACACACCAGCGGATCATACGCCGCTCGGGTCGACATCTCATTAATTAAATTTTTCGTCGCCAACGTGCTTGACCACGTTCTCGACCGCGCCATCCAAGTCCATGGCGGGATGGGAATTACTGACGACACCATGCTGGCTTTCGCCTATCGCCGCGAACGCGCCGCGCGAATCTACGATGGCCCGGACGAGGTGCATAAGTCCGCGGTGGCGCGCCAGATATTGAAAGAGTATGGCGTAAATATTTCGATATAAATTTATTGCTAAGATTTGTTCATGCTCTCGGCGGCGTCTCGCCGCCGAGGACGGCGGCTTGAGCAATAAATTTATAAATAAGGAACAAAATGTCAGATCAATCCTTTACCGATCCTTCCATGACTGTGCGAAAAGGCGAAGAGTTGAACCTTGAAAATCTCTCCGCTTATTTGCGCGGGCATTTGCCGGATGCAAATGGAACTCTTACCGTTGAACAATTCCCCGGCGGCTACTCGAACCTGACATATCTTCTTCGTTTGAATAATTCGCATGAACTTGTGCTGCGCCGTCCGCCGTTTGGCGCGAACATCAAAGGCGGACATGACATGGGACGTGAGTATCGCATTCTCAGCGCGTTGATCGATACTTATGGAAAAGTCCCGAAGCCGCTTTTATATTGCGAGGATGAATCTGTCCTCGGAGCGCCGTTTTATGTGATGGAACGCGTGCGCGGCGTCATCATCAGAAATAAACTCCCGCGCGGATTTGAGATCGAGCCGGGCTTGATGCAAAAGATTTGTTTTGCGTTGAATGATGCGCTGGCGGAATTACATGCCTTGGATGTCAACGCGATTGGCTTGAGCGAACTTGGCAAACCCGAAGGCTACACGGCCCGTCAGGTGTCCGGGTGGACGAAACGCTATCAGAACGCCATCACCGACGATTGTCCAAGTTTTGATGCGATCACAGATTGGCTGGCCGCAAATGTCCCGGTCAAGTCTGATGCGACGTTGATCCACAATGATTTTCGTTACGACAACGCCATCCTTGACCCGAAAGATTTAACGCGCATCATTGCCATCCTTGATTGGGAAATGGCGACCATCGGCGACCCGCTGACGGATGTCGGCACGGCGCTGGCGTATTGGGCTGAGCCGGAAGACCCGGAAATTCTTCGTCAATTCGGGTTGACCACTCATCCCGGCAATCTTGATCGCCAGCAATTTTTGGATCGTTATGCAGAGCGCAGCCGCCGCGATGTTTCCAATTTTATTTTTTATTATGTTTATGGCCTGTTCAAGAACGCGGTGATCGCGCTTCAAATTTATGCGCGTTATCGTCAGGGGTTGACGCATGACCCGCGCTTCGGCGCGCTGATCGAAGTTGTCCGCACTTGCAATGACATGTCTCAGCGTGCGTTGGAGCGAGGATGTATCAGCCATTTATTCTAAACAAAGTCATTTACTGTACTTTTTCTTAACCGCTAAGAACGCCAAGAGCGCGAAGTTAAAAGATTTTTCTTTGCGTACTTAGCGGCCTTTGCGGTTCAATATTTTTGAAGGTAATTTCAGTTGGAATTTGTCCCTCATAAAAATTGACAACTTGGGTTGTGTCCCTTAAACTCTATAAATGGACATAGACCTTGATCTATACCGTCGTGAAATTCGCGTTTCTTCAGATCCGCTGGTGCGGCTTTCGGCGATTGATGTTTCGCCGGATCATCCCCAGCGGACTTTTATTTTTCTGCCGA
>JAJYOH010000267.1 GCA_021796315.1 Chloroflexota bacterium | reverse complement strand
TATGGACAGCAGAATTATTCCTCGCCCCACTAAAGACAAATAACAGATTGGTCCCAACCTGATTAATTGAACCGGTGATCGAGGCAGTCGCCCCATTCCCAACCGCCAGCATGGCAATGACCGCCGCTACACCAATGACGATCCCAAGCACTGTCAAACCGGAGCGCAATTTATTTGAGTTAAGACTTTCAAGCGCTTCCAACAACACTTGCGAAATGTTCATTATTTACCTTCCGCTGCTGTTTCCACTACACCGTCGCGGATGTGGATGATACGCTGGGCCTGCTCACCTACTGTCGGATCGTGCGTTACGATAATGAGCGTTGTGCCGCGATCTTTGTTCAAGTTAAGCAGCAAAGTCATGATCTCTTTGCCAACCTTCGAGTCCAGGTTGCCAGTTGGTTCATCCGCCATGATAATAGCCGGACTGTTGACAATGGCGCGCGCAATTGCCACACGCTGTTGCTGTCCGCCGGAAAGTTCAGTCGGGCGATGCTTCATCCGATCGCTAAGTCCAACCGCTTCGAGGGCAGCCCTGGCAACATCACTGCGTTTCTCTACAACACCCGCGTAACGCAGCGGCAGTTCAACATTAAAGAGCGCGGTTTGACGCGAGAGCAAATTAAAAGATTGGAAAACAAATCCAACTTTTTTATTGCGGATCATCGCCAGTTGATCGTCGCTGAGTGTGGCGACCGATTCGCCATCCAAAACATATTCACCCGAAGTCGGACGGTCAAGACAGCCCAGGATATTCATCATCGTGGACTTGCCAGAACCTGATGGCCCCATGATGGCGACCACCTCGCCGCGTTCGATCTTGAGCGAAGCGCCGCGTAAAGCCTGAACTTCAACCTCGCCCATTTTATAAACTTTGGTCAGGTCGCTGGCTTCAACTACCCAATCCGTCATTATCCGCCTCCGGCTCTAAACGGCCCGCCCCCGCTGCCTGGTCCTTGAAATTGCGCCGACGGATTCAAAATGATCAGATCGCCTTCTCTCAGGTTTCCATTCAGAACAACGCTCATCGTATCGGACGAAGCGCCGAGCGTCACCTGGACCTGTTGCGGCTTGCCGTTTAATAAAATGTACACCACCCGATTCCCGTCCACGAGACGGACAGCCCGGTTCGGAACCAGCAATTGACCCTTGATCTGATTCACGATAATGTTCACCGCCGCAGTCATGCCCGGCTTGACCTGTTTATCGGCATCGGTCAATTTAACTGTCACCGTGAAATTTACAGACCCCGAAACAACATTCCCGGCCTGCGACACTTCCGTCACCTCGCCATGATAAGTTGTGCCAGAGATCGCATCGAACGTCAACGTAACCGGTTGTCCCACAGAAATATTGTTGATATCCACCTCGGAAACCTGAACATCAACCAGCAAACTTGAAAGATCATCCACGCGGAAAGCAACCTTGCCCGCGCTGACTTGATCGCCCGGCATCGGGTCGGCCTGAGTCACCGTCCCGCTAAACGGCGCGGAAATGTGATCCGCATTGAGCGTGGCCTGCGCCGCGTCGACGCGGGCCTGCGCCGCGGCAAGGTCGCTCGCGTTGGGTCCATCCTTTAATCGGTCATACGCGCGTTGAGCATCGTCAAGCTTGGCCTTGGCCAAAGCCAGATCATTATCCGCTTTGGCAATCGTCGCGGCATCCGCATATCCCTTGTAAGTTCTATAATGCGGGATCTGTTGATTGCCGGCATAAGTATATGTAACTTCCGTAATATCGATCAGGCCATCCAACGATTTACGATAATTATTAGCCTTGTCATAAGCGTCCTGGGCGCTCTTTAATGCGATGACAGCCTGCGCCCTGGATGTGTCCGAATTGGTCAGGTCATTAAGAGCCTGCTGCGCGCTGACCAGATCGGCCTCAGCTAGAATAATGGATTGCGGCAAAGACGACTTGGCCAGGGATGCGAGCACGTCATCCTTTTGAATCTGATCCCCGACCTGCACGTTGACTTTGTCAACTGTACCGGCTGTTTGCCAAACCAAAATCGCACTCTGGGCGGCACGCACGCTGCCCGTCGCGCCGACCGTGGCCGTCAAATCACCGCGAGCCACCTTATCAGTCTGGTACGTTGTCTGAGATTTTGCGCCATTCCCCCTCACAACAAAAAAGAGAATGATAAGCAAGACAACGCCAACAGGGATGGAGATTTTGCGATTCCTTTTCAAGAACTCCCAGATGTTCCTGAAAAAAGCGCCTATTGAATTTAGAAACTTCGACATCGATTTTCCTCCGCGAGGAGCTGCCTCGCCGAAACGATTTTACTTGATACAAGTTGAACATAAAAGTTACGCCCGTAACCTTTATACAATTAATTTACATTTCATTTTTCTCCAGTTCCCCCGGAAAATCGTCAGAACCAGCGCAAAACCGAACGAAAGTATAAGCCTCAAATATGAATTCAATGTGAATGAAACTTGGATAAGTAAAATGAAGGCAAATTCCATTGTATAAAATTGTGATGATTGTCGTCCGCATTGGTGACATTAGAGCCTGTGTCCATACAAGCGCATTGGGTATCATGAATTGAAAGACTTTTAGCCCCCGCCGGAGGACGTATGCAGGCTGTTCCAAGCGAATTTCTTGACATTGATCGCAAAGCACGCGCCAACAAACCATTTTTTGATCTTGATCTGCGCCCCCCTGAGGTTCGCAACTGCGATTTCAATGACGTAGTCATCAGTTTCGATCCCGAACGCGCCATGGCAGAAGCAGCGCGTTGTATCCATTGTCCCGACCCTGCACCGTGCATGTTAGCCTGCCCCACCAGCAACGACATTCCCTCCGCCATGTGGCTGATCGAACAGGGAAAGTTTGTCGAGGCCGCGGGCATTTATCATCAGACCAGTTCCCTGCCTGAAGTGTGCGGACGCGTCTGCCCGCACGAAGCTCTTTGCCAGGGTTCGTGTGTGCTCAACAAACATCAACAACCCGTGCTGACGGGTCAGCTTGAAACCTTTGCCGTTGACTATGAACGCCGCACTGCCGGATATGTAATTCCGCTCGGAACGCCGACCGGAAAACGGGTCGCCGTTATCGGGGCCGGACCAGCCGGTTTGGCCTGCGCCGACCTCCTCGTCCAAAAAGGATACGAAGTTACCATCTTCGAGTCAAAGCCTGCGCCCGGCGGCCTGCTTGTGTACGGCATCCCGAATTTCAAACTTCCAAAAGATGTGTGGACTGAAAAATGGGAAGAGTTCGAGCGCGCCGGTGTCAAGTTCGTTCCCAATACTTACATCGGCAAAGATAAAACCATCGACGGATTATTTGCTGAAGGTTTCGAGGCGATCTTCATTGGCGTTGGCTCTGAGATCGACGCAAAAATGGAAGATGCCGCCGGCACTGACCTGCCCGGTGTTTACGAAGCCACTGACTTCTTGATCCGCGGCAACGTGGATAAAAACCTGCTGCCTGAAAATATGCGCGAACCACTGGGTATAGGTAATCGCGTTGTAGTGATCGGCGGCGGTGACACAGCCTCCGATTGTTTACGCACTGCCTTGCGCCTCGGCGCTGACGAAGTGACTTGCCTTTATCGCCGCACCGAAAAAGAAATGCCGGGCGGCAAGAAAGATCGCAAGATGGCGCGCGAAGAAGGCGCCAAATATCGCTTCCTGACCCAGCCGGTAAAATTCATCGCCGGCGAAGATGGACGATTGGCCGCTGTCGAATGTATTGAAATGGTGCTGGGCGAACCAGATGCCAAAGGCCGCCGCAGGCCCGTTCCCGTGGAAGGTTCCAACTTCAGCGTTGCCTGTGATACTGCCATTCTGGCGCTCGGTTATTGGCCTGACCCGATCATCGGCAAGACCACGCCCGATCTCGAAGTCCACGATTGGGGTTTGATCACAGTCAGGAACAAAGCCACCGGTGAGACTTCACGCGAAGGCGTATTCTCCGGAGGAGACTGTGCCACCGGCCCGGATTTGGTGGTCACGGCCATGGTCGGCGGACGCAAGGCCGCGCTCGCCATTGATGAATACCTAAAGAATAAAAAATAACCTCCTGAGGGGAGGGTATTACGTATAGAGGCACAACATGGTTGTGCCTCTACGTGATTTAAATCCGGGCTCATTGGGAATCGCCGTGATAAATCAGCACACCTGGCGGCACGGCGTAAGTCGGATTGTGCGCCTTCGGCGTGCTGCGTGAAATCCGACTTACATTTGGTGACTCGTCACGGCAAACCCCAGAGAGCCTAAATCCGTTCTTATCGGGGGCTAAACTAATATGGTTATAATCGTCGCCATGTTAAATCGCCTGGGCATCATTCTTGAACGGTTGATTATCGTTATCATTTGTCTCCTGCTGCTGACATCCAGCTCTCCCCTTTCCATCAGCACTTTTGACAAGGTAAGCGCTTATACTCGTAATATCGAATTCGATTACGTCGCATGGATGCTCAATGCAATGGGCATAAAACTCGAACAGGGCGCGGCCGGCATCCCCGGCTATCTCGACAGTGAATCGAGCAAAGTAGTCGTCACCACTTATCTACAAGTCACGCAACAGATCATACAAGGCGAGGCCGCGCTCAATCGTGTTTATGCAGATGCATCCATCAAAGACAAGGAAACTGCATCCACCGCAATCCGCGCCCAGCTTGCAGATTTATACAAGCAACAGGCTGATCTCGCACCGTTCGCAGAAGCCGTCTTGCAAAAACAAGTTGCAACAGTGGCCGCGGATTTCGGCCTCACCACCCTTGGGCAGCCGATCCCAACGATTCTATTTCATTCATCGCCTGTGCCCAATGCTTTGATCGTTTCGCCTCGCAATCACATCGAGCAGATCGCCAACATCTCGGTCCTTCCCGACCTCAGCATTGAACAACAAGTGACGCTTGAAAATAATGTACAAAAAGGCATGGATGTCTCTGCGCTGGTTGTGCCAATCGGCGGCGTGGGCGTATATCCCACCATGATCATGCGCACCACCGATCTCTCCTGGCTGGTCGATACCATCGCCCACGAATGGACTCACAATTATCTTGAACTTCGTCCGCTTGGATTGCTCTACGATCACACGCCCGAACTGCGGACGATGAACGAAACAACCGCCGATATTTCCGGGAGCGAGATCGGCGCGGAAGTGATGAAACGTTACTATCCTGAACTAAAAGCCGCTTCACTTCCGGACTTCAACCTGGTCGCGCTTCCCCAAAACCATCCCAACCCCGGAGATTTACCGCGCCCGCCCTTCGACTTCCGCGCCGAGATGCACACCACGCGCGTCACCGCCGACGCGATGCTGGCCGCAGGCAAGATCACAGAAGCCGAAGCATACATGGAACAACGGCGCCAGCTTTTTGTGAAAAACGGATACACCATCCGCAAACTGAATCAAGCTTACTTTGCATTTTATGGCGCGTATGCAGACGTGCCCGGCGGCGCAGCGGGAGAAGACCCGGTCGGCCCGGCAGTGCGCAAACTGCGCGCTGAAAGCAAATCGCTGGCAGACTTCATCAACCGCATTGCATGGATGACTTCGTTCAATGAGTTACAAAAAACGGTGGGACAATAGATACGACATCATTGCGAGGGCTGGCGGCTGAGTGCAGTGTTCTTCTGCCGTATCGAAATCCAGCCCGACACTTGCACCATACTGCGTTGGTGCAGTGCAGGTGAGCAATTTCCTGTTTATCAGGGACTGGCTCGCACTACTCGCGCTGACATAAAACAAGGATCACTCATGCGCCCAAAAATACTTTTCTTCTTTTTGCTTTCCGCTTTTCTTTTCCTCGCATCCTGTTCTTCGACGCCCGCCACAACACCGACAGCCGCACCCGCGAACACGCCAACTCTCATTCCCGCCACGCCAAGCGCTGATGCTAGTTGTTCTTCCATCAATACAGAACCAACACCGCAAGCTTCGTCTGCGCTGCCGCCCATCGCCTCCGCCGACTACGTGCGCGGCCCGGACAATGCTTCGGCTACTTTGATCGTGTATTGCGAATTCCAGTCGGGACAGTGTCAGGTATTGGGAGATACCCTCGACAAGTTACAGGTGAATCATCCCAACGATGTACGCGTGGTCTTTCGTCCATTACCAGCTTCACCCAGCCTGCTGGACAAATCACAGATCGCCGTGCAAGCGTTGATCGCAGCCGGTAATCAAAATAAGTTTTGGGAAATGCGCGCCATCCTGCGCTCCAAATATAACGATTGGATCAATTTAACTGCGACAACTTTCGAGCCGTGGGCTGTAAGCCAGGCCTCAGAGTTGAAACTTGACGGAGCCAAATTCAAGGCCGATCTGACAAGCCCCGAAACGGCAGCCCGCGCACAGTCGATGCGTGACGCGGCGGTGAACCTGGGCATCAAATCATTGCCTGTGGTTTTCGTCAACGGAAGTTTGCAGCAGGCCTACGTCCTCGATTATGCCAGCCTGGATGCGACCGTCAGCTTGATCGCGTTGGGAGCACGCGAATTCAAATCATGCCCGCCGTTTACCATTGACCCGACCAAACAATATATCGCCACCGTTCACACTGAGAAGGGCGATATCGTGATCCAGCTATTTCCCGATAAAGCGCCGCTGGCAGTGAACTCATTTGTGTTCCTGGCAAAAAACAACTGGTTCAACGGCGTGACCTTTCACAGCGTCATTCCCGGATTTGTGGCGCAGGCCGGTGATCCAAGCGGAACCGGACGCGGCGGGCCGGGCTACTTTTTCAAAAATGAAATCAGCGATCTGAAATATGACAAACCCGGCGTGGTGGGCATGGCAAATTTCGGCCCCGATACAAACGGGAGTCAGTTCTTTATCACTTATGCCCCTCAGCCAAAGATCGATGGGGCTTATACAATTTTTGGACAGGTCATTCAGGGCATGAATGTCCTGGAAAGTCTGACGCCGCGCGATCCATCGAAGACAGCAGGGCTTCCGCCCGGCGATAAAATCATCAGCGTGACCATCGAGGAAAAATAGTGCGCCCAATCAAGAGGGAGTAAAATAACTTCATGCTCTTCAATACAACTTCATCCCACGCCCGCGCCGGTGACATTGCCCAACTGGTCGGCTTGCGGCACAAGCATTTCATCATCACGCTCAAGGATGATGCAAAACTTGAAACTCACCGTGGCATTCTGCTTCACAACGATTTGATCGGCAAGCCGTGGGGCACACAGGTTTTCAGTCACAACGGTTCGCCGTTCTTTTTGCTTCAACCTTCGCTGGCCGATTTATTAAATGACCTGCCGCGCGCCACGCAAATCCTTTATCCAAAAGACATCGGCTACATTTTGGTGACCATGGGCGTCGGGCCGGGGAAAAAAGTCATCGAAGCGGGGTCCGGCTCCGGGTCCATGACGATCGCGCTATCCTACGCGGTCGGCGAAGAGGGACGCGTCATCTCGTACGAACAAAAACCGGATAACCAAAATCTGGCCCGCAAAAATCTTGAACGCGTCGGGCTCGCTTCGCGCGTGGACTTCAAACTGCGCGACATCCAAAATGGCTTCGACGAAACGGACGCCGATGCGATCTTCCTCGATCTGCCGAATCCGTTCGATTACATTCCGCAGGCGCGCGCCGCGCTCAAACCGGGCGCGTATTTTTGCAGCCTGCTGCCCACATTCAACCAGGTTGAAAAACTGCTGATCGCCCTGCGCCTGAATCATTTTGCGTTTATTGATGTGTGCGAACTTCTTCTGCGTCATTATCAATCCGAACCCGCGCGCATCCGTCCCACCGACCGCATGGTGGCGCATACCGGCTTCTTGATTTTTGCGCGGCGCATCGAGCCGGTCAGCGATGTGCGCGGCAAGGATTTAATTGAAGAGATTGGCGCCGGATATATTGAAGAGCATGAAGTTATTTT
>JAJYOH010000266.1 GCA_021796315.1 Chloroflexota bacterium | reverse complement strand
CCAATCCGCCAGCCAGATATCCGAGATCAACATATTGCGCGCCGCGTTGATAATTTCGATCTTTGAGCGTTGTGGACAGGAAGCGTTCGGCCAACGCCGGGCCGATTGGCGAAGTGGAAACAATCGCAAGATTCGGGTGCTTTAATAAAAGCAGGCGGTTGAACAACGGCGCGGCTGTTGCTTCCAATTCTCCGGCCAATGATGGTTGGTAATCAAAGACAACCAAAACCGGCGCGCCAGCAGGGACAGCATCCAAGGATGAGATCGCGGCTTCGGTTTCATCATTAGGCAGGGGCACGCGGCTGGGCAAAGTAAAAATTTGTGTGCGGGAAAAAAATATGCCGCCCACAAATAAAAATAAAAACAGCGTGATGACCCAGCGCAAAACACGCTGTGACAGAATCGTCGACGACGATTTCATCGGCACAGGCGATGTTTCTTCAGCCAGGATTTGTTCAAGCAGTGCGGAATGAGCCTGCTGCTCTTCGCTTGCATTGAGTTTTATCGAATGTGATTTGGGACGCGAGGAAGCCTTGATGACTCCCGGGATCGTGGGCAAAACACCTTGCAGTCCGGCCAGCGGACCTTTTGTCTCAACGCCGGTATCAGCAGCCTCGCCTTGACTCGTATCGGGAAGCGCTGCTTCGACCGGACGCATGGCCTGAACCCATGATGGCAATTCAGCGGGAGCAATCGAACCTGCCGGTTGCGCGGCCGGCGGCAGACTCTCTGATGCCGGCGGCTGGCTCGGCGCGGCTGCACTCGAAAGCCAATCGGGCATTTGCATCGAGCCGAAGATCGCATCCACATCCCCACTCGAAAGCGAGTCATCTGCGAAGGCGGGCGCGGTCGAAGGCGTTTCGCCGGATTCTTTTGGAGTAAAAGCAGGCGCAGCAGATTCCTGCGTTTTTGATTCTGTTTCAACTGGCTTAAGCGATGACAACCAATCGGGCATTTCCACCGCAGGAGGGGTTTCAGCGCCGGTTGATTTCTCCGGTTGGATAGCTTGCGGCGTCTCGCCAGACGACGGGGCGGCGGCTTTCAACCAGTCAGGCATCATCGCGTCTGACGTTGGCGCTGCGGCGGCAGGCGCGCTGGGCGTCGAAGGCGCAGGCGGTTCGCCAAAAGTTCTCAGCCAATCGGGCACATCGGATGCAGGTTGGCTTTCTGATGCAGATTTTTCCGCGGGCTTCTGTTCAAATGAGACCGCGCCTGCATCAAGGTTTTTCAACCAGTCTGGTGTTTCATCGCTGGAGAGGGACGCTTGAGGTGCAGGCGCTTGTTGAGCGGGTGTTTGTTCAGATGAAGCTGCGCCTGCATCCAGATTTTTTAACCAGTCTGGCGTTTCATCGCTGGAGATGGGCGTTTGATCAACCGGACTTTCATCAAAAGTGGAAGCGCCGTTTTGCAGGTTGTGAAGCCAGTCAGATTGATCGGCGTTGGGGGAAGGGGTCTCAGGCGTGGACGCAGCCGGTTGAACGGGAGCCGCTTCCTCGTCCGCGAATGGAGCGGAAGTTTGTCCCATCTCGGAAAGCCAGGAAGCCAATTCATCTTTTTCCGGTGCGGCTTCCTGCGGCGTCATCCACGTTGGAGTGGACGGCGCTGAACTTTTATCATCGGCGGGCGTTCCTGAAAAATCACCGATTTCCACCCGCTTGATGTTTGAATCTTCCTGCTCAACTTTTTTCTTTTTGGCGGGGGCATTGCCCGTAATGTTCACCAGCCAATCGGGAACGTCTTCATCCTCGTCGCTTTGCGATGCAAGTCCCGCCAGCAGGTCAGGCTCTGAGGACACAGGCACAGTTGGAGCTTCCTGCGCCGCAAATTTTGGTTCGTCGCCTTCGGTTTGCCGCGCCTGCTGACGCGCTTCGCGCAACCACTGCGGCAGGATGGGTTCAAGTTCAGAGGTAGTTTTTTTGGTTGGGGCCTGGCCCGGTTGCAACGGTGCATTCTCGCCTTTCAACGGGCCGGTTAAAGGTTGAAGACGCGATAGACAGTTTTTGCAAAATTCATTATCCGCGTGATTGATCTCGCCGCAAACGGAGCATTTGATCATATCGGCCATTATTTGCCCCCGTATGGACGATCTGCGCCGAACAGGACGCGCAAGCCGGTGGTCAATGTGCCCAATGCAACGCCGATCAAAATGCCGCGTGTCCCGCCTAATGCGAGCACTTGCTGGACCCAGGGGTGGATCCAGTTATTCAATGGGCTGATCTCACCGAACGGCAAAGTCGCTGAAGCAAACAACATCAGGATGGCTGTCAGAAGAAAAACGATGCTCATCAGGTCGGTGCGGCGGCGCAAAAGACGAATGCCCGCATAGAGCAAGGTCACAGCCAACAGCGCCATCAATGTGGACTCAACCGGCACGATAATGGCATTGACCAACATTTGCATGTTGGGATTATCCGGGCCAAGCCCGATCCCAAAGATAAAGGTCGCGAATAAAGAAATCAACAGAAGGGCGCTATATACACTGCCCTTTTCACGATGTGTGATCTTGCTTCCATGAACGGAGATCAAATTAAATACGCCGACCACAGTGGCCGTGCCTGCCAAAATAATGGTCCAACTCAACAGGATCGTTTGGATGCCAGCCAGGGCCGGAATAAAATAGCCGGCCAGAACGATCAAGCCCGAGAGAACTGCGAGAACAACTGCAACCACACGCATTAGATCATCCCCAAAAGTTTTATGGCCGAGCCGGCCAGCAAAGCTATGATAATGAGCCAGCGCAAAATATCCTGAACCGTGAGGCTGGCCGCGTGCGAGGCAGTCGCACCCAGATATGCGCCAGCGGAATAAAGTTCTTCACCGAGCAACGCTTCGGGTGCGGACGCATACAGCGCGGCCTGCGAAGCAGGGTCATCGCTTGCGCCAAGAAGGAAGGCATTTTGACGTTCAGCGGCTTCAGCCATGAGCGCGGCTTCCACGCCAAAGTGGCCGATCAGGATGCTGGCTGAAATATCTTCATCGCGAATAATTGACATCGCGCCTGCCGCGGCTGAGAAAGGAGTCAGGCCGGTCAAGCGACCGGATAAAGGCTGATAGTACTCACCCGCGCCTGCGGCTTCATATCCCGCTTCAAGCGTATCCTGCGCGAGCAAGGCAAGAGCAGCCTCACCTGCCGCGGCAATCGGCGGACGATCACTAAGTGAAGTCCGCTCGCTGAGGTGGCGCAACATGCCGAGACCTGCAAACGGCGCGGCGCTATGCGGCGTCAATAAACTATCAGGGCCGAGATGAATGAAGAGACGCGTGCCATCTTCCACGCTAAGGCCGATGGCGCGATATAAACGCGTCAAGGCGGAAATAGCACGCAGCTTCGGAGAAGATTTTCTTTTGATTAATGAAAAAGCCAACAGGAGAATGGCAGAAAGAACAACGAGGCCGAGTCCGATCAAGCTCATGAATTCGCTCCCCCACTTGCGCCGTGGTTATCAGAATCAAGGTAGGATGCAAAGGCGTGAGTCTCGTCAACAGATTCAAGCGTGCGAGCCAATGCATCTGCGCCTTCGCCAAGAAATGGAACTCCCAAATAGAGAGCCTGTGCGCCAAGCAAATTGACAGGCCCGCCCGCTTCCAACAACGATGCGGCAAGCGCATCGAGCTTGTAGCGTCGCAATAATTCAGCCCAGCGAGGCCAGTAACCGCGCGTTTGCATACAAGAAGTATAGCATATTTTAAGGTTGGCTTTTACGAAGTGGAGGCCTTTAGAGGCCATGGGAATTGCAGGTGGATTGCAAATTGAACGATAACCATATTCCGAGATGCAACTTCATCAAATTCATGGGCGATAAAAATAAAAAAAGCCCTGAAGACTTTGAAAATCTCCAGGGCTGATACTTACAGGAAAATTTACCCGATATTTCTTCGGCCAAATAAATGGAACATCGCACGCGCTACAGTAAGGATGATCAATGCGCCGGAGATAACGCCGCTGAAAGCGAGCAGCCAGTTCCGCCAATCGATCAATCTGAAGGCAATCTCTTCACGCGGAGGCAGGTGCACGCGTCCGCGCAGGCGTTGGACAAAGTCCGTGCGTGGCGCGACCGGCTTCAGGGTCCCGGCCAGATGCGATTCGAGTTCATCCAGCGGCGCTTCAGCAGGAGGTGTTACGTTGCGCTTACTCATTTCATCCTCGTTATTTCGTATCAAATACTTTTTCAAAAACAGGAGACGTCATAATTCTCGACATGATTCAGTCTCCTTCGGGGTTAATGTTTTGATCAGCAATATCGTCGCGCAAAGCCAGCAACGTTCGATGATAAAGACTTTTGACGGCGCCTTCACTGCGTCCCATGATCTGACCGATCTCCGCATTCGACATATCCTCAACAAACTTGAGAATAAGCAGGGTCTGTCGTTCCGGCGGCAGTTGACGGATCAACTTAAGCAGCGACTCCTGCTCCTGGGTGTGGACGAGTGTCGTCTCAGGCCGGTCTTCCCTCGACTGGATAACGGGCAGGTCGTTGAGCGGAATTTCCTGCCGCCGACTGCGATCGCGATGCCAGTTCGCCACAAGGTTATGAGCGATGCGGTATAGCCAGGCCGAAAATGGAACACCGCGATCTGTATAATTATGAATGTGGTTCATCGCCCGCTGAAATACGCGCGCGGTGAGATCCTCTGCATCGTGGACGTTTCCAGTCCGGTAGTAAACATAGTTGAAGATGCGGTCGATATAGCGTTCATAAAGCAGACCAAACGCATCGCGGTCGCCTTGTGAAGCGCGCGACAACACTTCTTCTTCGTCGAATTCAAGTTCCGGCACAGTTAAACCCTACCGGCGAGGTTTGATACAAATAACCCCGCCGGATTTGAGAAGTTGCACAACATGGTATCTTTAGGCCAAAGTATATCACGGCCAAAACGCAGAACATTCAAGGTGCGCTTTCGTCTATAATAATAAGCTCAAAATATGGAGGTTGTTCTATGCAGATCAAAAACTTAAATACAAAGAATGGATATATCCTTTTGGCGGTTGCGGCAGTCCTTGTGATTCTCGGCATCGTGGCGCTATTTGCATCGGCTGGAGGGAACAAGGCTGCGCCCACCGCTACAATCAGCGTGAATGACATTTACACCCAGGTCGCGCAGACGTTCGCCGCACAGCAGGCGACTCAACAAGCGTTGAACCCACCCACGGCTTCACCGTTCCCAACTTTCCCGCTCGCATCGCCGACTATCGCGTCGACCCAGGCCCCAATTCCAACTGCCGCTAATACATCCCCGGCCGCGACCGCGCAGGGTTGTGACAGTTCATTGTATCTGAGCGATGTCACCATCCCAGATGGAACTGTCATGACGCCCGGACAGACTTTCGTAAAAACCTGGCTCGTTCAAAACACCGGCACATGTACCTGGGACACAAGTTACAAAATCGGGTTTGGGTTTGGCGAGGCGATGGGCGGAACAAATACTGCGCTGACAACAACTGTCGCGCCGGGCGCACAGGCTCAAGTTTCGGTTAATCTCACCGTGCCTGCCACAACAGGCAACCTGACCGGCACATGGAGAATGATGAACAAACAAGGCGCATTCTTTGGCACCAACCTGACGGTTGTGATCAACGTGTCGGGTCCGACTGCCACAAGCACAGCCGGAACACCAGCCGCAACAAACACTCCGCCACCAACGGCAACAGCAACACCAGTGACGCCAACACCATAAACAAAATAACGGAGCCTTTGCGGCTCCGTTATTTTTTCAAAAATGCAGGGTTGGTATAATCATTGTTTGCCTTTCACTTTATTTGAAAAATGAAACAAATGTGCTACAATCGATTTAATCCCAAAGGTTGATATGCCAGCAAATTCCATTCGCGTCGTGGGCGCGCGCGTCCACAATTTAAAGAATATTACTGTTGAAATCCCGCGCGACAAGTTCGTGGTCATCACGGGTCTGTCCGGTTCGGGCAAGTCCTCGCTCGCCTTCGATACCATTTTCGCCGAAGGCCAGCGCCGGTACGTCGAGTCGCTTTCGGCGTACGCGCGCCAGTTCCTCGGCCAGATGGACAAGCCCGACGTGGACTACATCGACGGCCTCTCCCCCGCCGTTTCCATCGACCAGAAGGGCACGTCTCACAATCCACGCTCGACGGTGGGAACCGTTACCGAAATCTACGATTACCTCCGTTTGCTTTTCGCGCGCGCCGGAATCCCGCATTGCCCAATCTGCGGACGCGAGGTCGTCAAGCAATCGGCGCAGGAAATTGTCGACGCCATCGAATCTCTCCCGGACGGAAACCGGATTCTGATTCTCGCGCCGGTCGTACGCGGACGGAAAGGCACGTACCAGGCCGTCTTCGAGGAAATCCGCAAAGCCGGTTTTGTCCGCGCCCGCGTCGACGGGACGGTTTATTCGCTCGACGATGAGATCAGCCTTGACCGATACAAAATCCATAACATCGATGCAGTGGTTGACCGTCTCGTCGTTTCGCATGAAAGCGGCGCCGAGGATAAAAAGGCCGCGCGCACGCGATTAACTGATTCAGTTGAAACGGCTTTGAAATTTGGAGAAGGTTATATCACGGTCTCGATACTCGATAATCGTGAATCGAAAATCGGAAATCGGGAATCGGCCCCCAAATCCACAACTTCCGACTCCCAACTTCCGACTCCCGACTTGCATTTCTCCGAAAATCTTTCCTGTCCGGAACATGGCATCAGTCTGCCGGAGATCGAGCCGCGCACATTTTCCTTCAACACGCCGCATGGCGCCTGCCCTGAATGTCAGGGACTTGGCAACAAACTCGAGATCGATCCCGACTTATTAATTCCCGACAAAGAAATATCTTTCAATGAAGGCGCCATCGTTGCAATGGAATGGAGCGGGCCGAAAGAAGAAGGCGGTTATTACTGGCAATCACTCGTCGGCGCGGCAAAAGCATTTGACATTGACTTGGATATTCCGGTCAAGGATATTTCAAAAGAAAAACTCGATATTATTTTATACGGCACACGCGGACGCGAGATCCCGATCAAATATAAAAGCGCCAAGGGACATGAGTTCACGTTCGCGCGTGACTTTGAGGGCGTGATCGGAAATCTGGAACGCCGTTACCGCGAAACCAACTCGGAATACATCCGCGAGAAGATCACGGAATACATGTCCAATAAACCATGCCCGACCTGCAAAGGCAAACGCCTGCGGCCCGAAGCGATCGCCGTCACAGTCAATGATGCAAATATTATTGAAGTCACTTCCTGGCCGATCCTGAAAACATTGGACTGGGTTGGCGGGTTGAGCGGAAAAAATTCAAAGCTGACAAAACGCCAGGTGACCATCGCCGAGCGCGTTATCAAGGAAATCAAATCACGGCTCGGATTTTTGGTTGACGTTGGACTCGATTACTTAACTTTGAATCGTTCCGCCGGTTCGCTCTCAGGCGGCGAGGCTCAACGAATCAGACTCGCGACTCAAGTCGGTTCACGCCTGGTTGGCGTGTTGTATGTTTTGGATGAGCCGTCCATCGGACTTCATCCGCGCGACAACACAAGATTATTGAACACGCTCAAAGGTTTGCGCGATCTTGGCAACAGCGTGCTCGTTGTCGAACACGATGATGAAACCATCCGCGAAGCAGACTGGATCATCGATCTCGGTCCGGCGGCAGGCGAGCACGGAGGCCGCGTCATCGCCGAGGGAACGCCCGCGGATATTTTGGCAGATAAACATTCGTTGACGGGAGCCTATCTTTCGGGGCGCAAGCAGGTTGAAATCCCGAAGAAGAGGCGCACCGGAAACGGCAAAGCGCTGAAGATCATCGGCGCATCCGAAAACAATTTAAAGAACATCGATGTCAAGATCCCGCTCGGAAAATTAGTTTGCATCACGGGCGTGTCGGGCAGCGGCAAGTCCACATTGATGACGGATATTT
>JAJYOH010000265.1 GCA_021796315.1 Chloroflexota bacterium | reverse complement strand
AGCGCGAGGCTGGCGGGGTATTTGATGATCGGCAGGAAACTGCGAATAAAAATATCGCTTGTGCCTTATATTTTTCTGGTTTACACAACAGCGGCAATTTGTCTTCTCGCATTTATGCTCATTGCAGGCGAATCGCCTTTTGGATACACCCCGATGACATATTTATGGATTCTGCTGCTGGCCCTGATCCCACAACTGATTGGGCACTCCACATACAATTGGGCATTGGCTCATTTGCCCGCTGCGTTCGTTGCAATCACAACTTTGGGCGAACCAATCGGCTCGGCAATCCTGGCTTATTTTATTTTGCAGGAAATGCCAACCGCCGCGACGCTGACAGGCGGTGTGTTGATCCTGATCGGAATCTACCTTGCTTCAAGAAATACAAAATAATATGCTTCAACTCCCCTCTCATATTTTTCTCGACAATCTTGCCATTCCTTACGAGCGCCACAGTTTTTCGCCCGAAACAGCAAAGGGTGCGGCCAATGTCGCGCGTGTTTTAGGCCTCGCAGAAAGACAGGCTGTTAAAACCTTGATCTTTCAAGTCGGCACTGGCGAGCGGGTGCTGGTCATGCTCGGCGGCGATCAGAATGCCATCTCCGGCAATCTCAAGAAAGCCATCGGCTCGCGCAACATTCAAATGGCCGCGCCCGAAGTGGTCAAGGAAACGACCGGATACATCATCGGCTCCATTCCGCCCTTCTGCTGGCAACCGGACGGATTTCGATCTTTTCTGGAAGCTTCACTGGTCAGCGAGCCAATTCTCGGTGTCGGTGCGGGACAGTGGGGCAAAGAGATCATGATTACACCCGCGAATTTGATCCGAGCCAGCAAAGCAATTGTGGTCAACTTGACAGACAGAGACAAGGCGATATTTAGCGAATAATGCAAACAACAATGGTTTCCAAGAGTGCAGATTCCGAATGATATAATTCGCCCACTTATGGAAAACATGCTCGGACGCCAAACAGCCTATACCGTCCACACTCCCGTTTATGAGGGCCCGCTCGATTTATTACTCAGCCTTATCGAGCACGCCGAGTTGGATATAACTTCCATCTCGCTGGCGATGGTCACCGACCAGTATCTCGCCTACATTCATGGGCTCGCACAAATCCGTGCCGACGAGATCTCGGCTTTCCTTGTGATCGCGGCCAAGTTGTTACAGATCAAATCCGAAGCGCTGCTGCCGCGTCCGCCCGCGCGCGAGCCGGGTGAGGAAAATGTCGGCGACGATCTGGTGCGGCAGTTGCGTTTGTACAAACGATTCAAAGAGATCGCACTCTGGCTGGAAGATCGCCAGACAGCAAATCTGCGGACTCATCTGCGAGTCGCCCCGCCTCCCAAAGTGGAGGCCAAGCTTGATCTTTCGTATCTTACCCTCGACGAATTACTGGCCGCCGCACAATCGGCCTTCGCCAAGGGAGAAGAGAAAAAGCCGCTTGCATCGATCATCGCCGCGCCGAAGATTACCATCCGCGAGAAGATCGACATGATCTCCAGGCGGCTTGGCCAGAATGAACATGCCCACTTCCGCGAATTGCTCGGCGAAAAACCGACTCGTTTGGAAATTGTCGTGACGTTTTTAGCCTTGCTGGAATTGGTAAAACGTTATCGCGTCGAAGCGCATCAGGAAGGCCTGTTCAGCGACATCGCCATTGACCGGCTCGAAGAATGGACAGAGGGCGAAGAGATCGAGTTGGAATTCGAGTAGAAATTCAAAAAGGTGGAGCAATGCTCCGCTTTTTTTATATAATTTTTCGGCGGGACCAAATCCATAGCGCGATCCCCGCGCCGACGCCATCGAACAACAACACATCCACCGCGGATGAATGACGACCCGCCACGAATGATTGGTGGAATTCGTCCGTGGCCGCATAAGCAATGCACACAAGCCACGCAAGCCAAATATATTTTTTGTCAAAGCGCAGGCCGCGCCAGTAAGTCAAAGCCAGCAATCCATAGCCGAGCATATGCCCGGCTTTTTTCATTAAGAAATCAAGCCCTCCAAAGTTTGGCAGGTCATTCCCCGGCGTGGATGAAAAAGCAAAGATCGCGGCCATCATAATAATTGCCGGTCCCCAACGAACCAAAATTTCTTTAGGATTTGACATGGCGGGATTTTACCGCAGATAAAGCGGGAACCAATTAGCGGGTCATAACGTCGCTGGACAAGTTTTATCGCGCAATACAAACTTATTCAGGCCTAAGCCGAATACGATATACTTCTCTAGCACAAAGGAGATCAACATGAAACCACTTTACCCTGCATTCACAAAAATCTGGAAGCCGCTGGCGGCACTCGCGCCGCTCGCAATGATCGCTTTCATTTCTCTCGCTTGCGGCGGAACCACCACTCCCATCGCACCTCTTTCACAAAGCGATGTTGCCACGGTCGTAGCAGCCACCATTCAAGCGCTTACCGCTCAGGCCCCCACATCCCTTCCGCCGACAACCATCCCGCCCACTGCAGTTCCTTTGTCAACTTCCGTGCCAACCTTCCCGCCTGTTCAGCCCACGCAAATTTTACCGGGCGCGACCCGAATTAACTTTTTAACAGGTACAACCACCGGCTCGGTAACCGGAACGATCCAACCAGGCGAAACAAAAACCTACGTTCTCGAAGCATCGCAGGGACAGCCCATGATCGTCATGACAAATTCATTCAACAACGATGTAACCATGTCCATCAAGACGAAGGGCGGCACATCCATCCTCAACGCCTCGTCAAAACTTTCCAACTGGCAGGGCACCCTGCCTACGACGGAAGATTATTACATCAGCATTTATGGCGGGGCAACCGCCGAGAACTTTACGCTTTCGGTGGAAATTCCGGCCCGCATCAAATTCGCGCTGAACGCAGACTCCGCCATTGTCAGCGGAAAAACTGTCGGAGGCTACCCCGTCGCCTACACAGTTTTCGCATCCCAGGGACAAAACATGAAGGTGGACTTGAACGGCGTCGGCTCGAACGCCGCCCTAACCATTTACGGTTTCAGCGATGGACAGCCTTACAGTCGGTCGGTGACAGGCGCCACCACCTTCAACCGTAAACTTCCTTTAACGCAAGACTATATTATCGAAGTGGTTCCCATGGCAGGTGCGGTGGTTAATTACACTCTGGTGATAAATATAAAATAGGCGCTCTCCACAGGTTGTTGACTATCCTTTTGTATTGTTGTACACTGATCTCAACAATAAGGAGCAACGACTATGCTTATCCCGGGTGGGCGTGGCGGTCGAGTCAAAGTTTTTAAGCGGGGAATGTCGGAATGAATTGTCCAAATTGTGGTAAACCCAATCCGCCGCAGGCGCAGACCTGCGGCAACTGTGGACATTCTTTGCGCGCGCCCGTTTTCCCTTCTGTTTTACCATCCGCTCCACCTGAGGCGTTTCCTGCCGCGTATCCGTCCAGAACACCTGCCCCGACTTCGCAAAAACCCGGTTGCATGGGGTCATTATTGAAGCGCGTTCTGGCTATGCTGGCGGCGACCATCGTTGGCTGGCTGTGCGGGCTGGTCAATGCCGCGCTGCTACCGGCGTTTGCCCAAACACAGGGTTCAGCCTGGCTGGTCACGCTTGCTATGTCAGGCGGGCAGATGTGCCTGAGTTTTGTGATTGCGCTGGGGACAGGCCTTGTTATCAATCGAGGACGGCGCACTGCCGCGTAATTTCGATGAAAATAGCGATCCCTTTTCTTGCCATTGTTTTTACTCTATCCGCCTTGTTTTACTCGATTCAAAATTCCATTGATCAATTTGGTCAATCGTTCGCTGGTTATGATCGGCTGAGTAACCATCGCAATAATCCTGCTGCTCTTCAAAACAGCCTAATCTCATTTGATAGCCCGCTTGCCTGTCAACAAAACGCTTTTTATCCTTCTGACGATTCGAAGCAGAAATTATTTCAGAAAGATCTTTGTGATTGTGCCACTCAATGGTACGCATCGAAATATAACCCTGATCTTCAAGAAGTTAAAAAAGCTTGTCAGATGCTCCAGGAATCTGGTGGGCTTGATGTCGCTTGTGTTGAAAGCAGGATTGAAGTTTATGAGCCATTTACTTATGATTCGTATAATAATGCGTGCAAAGGCTCATACAGTTTTGTTTTCGTCTTGAGTGATGGCACTAAACAAGAAGAGCAATGGCGAGACATAGGGGTGACCTTCGATGAAGCTAAATTCATGTGCCAGATGCTATCCGGTAATCAAGTTGTTGATACACCAACTCCCGAATTTTTAAATCCACCCGATCCTGGCCCAAATCCGGGACCCAATCCAAATCCAAACCCGAATCCAGAACCCAGCCCGATTGACCCGGAAATACTAAGTATATTGCAGTCCATTTTGGGTACGCCGGTCATACCCATCACCGGCGCGGTGGCAGGCGGATTGGTGGCCTGGGTCATTTCAATGTTGAGTGGGGGCCGTACAGTTTTGCCCACAGCTCCCCGTCCACCGACGGGAGGGGTTCGTCCCGGACAGGTGGGGCCGGATGGCAAGGTCTGGTCACCGGGCCAGGGCTGGGTGACAAAATCTACCTACGATTATCAGCAGAAATGGATTCAAAAAGGCTGGCGGCTCAATTCGCAGACGGGCAAGCTCGAGGTACAGCCTGGCGCAATAAACGAAAGGGGCAAAGTCTGGTACAAACTGCCCCACGCGATGGATGAAGGCGACAGTCATAATTGGGTGGACAAGGCCAAGGTGGAGGAATGTGAGCGTAACTTGGCCGAAGGAAACGTCTGGGACCGTAACGTGGGCTGGAAGGCACCCGAAGACCTAAAACGGAGGTACAGTGACCAGGATGCTATACATCGACGATCCATAATAGACAATGCGGCGAAAAACGCCCAGATCCAGAAAGATGTTCAAGATGCAAGCCAGAAACGCCAGGAGGAATACCAGGATTGGCTGAAGAAGTACGAGTACAAGGAACAGATGCCTGTTAAATTGACAAAGCTGAATGCCGACATGGATGCAATCGATCAGGATTTAAAAAAACAGAATATTTATGTAACAAACAAACTCCAGGGCGACCCGACCTTGATTTTTCAAGGCTTGGAGGTCCTCACTAACGGAGTCTGGGATTCGACTATTGGCAATTTCACGGGCTCGCAGGGGTTTACCTGTGGGAATTATGTTGATAAAACTATTAATCCAGTCACTGAGGCTGTGAAAAAACAGTTCCCGGGTGCCAAAGTGCAACAAGTGGTCTTCGAGGAAAAATCCACTAAGAATCCTTCGGGCTTCTTTGGTACTCTAGACTCATGGAACACAGAGAATCACACCCTGATTAAGGTAACGATACCCGATGGGCCTGAGTTGGCGGTTGATTTCCACCAGCACAATGCTTCTAACGTGTTAAAGAATCCGCCGCTTGTGCAACCCTATGATAAAGCCAGGGAACCATGGAAGAAATACCTGGGTGAAGATTTCATGGAAACAATCGAATAATAGGGAGCGCAGCCATGTCAATCCGATCGCAAGCGGAATTGGAATATCAATACCATCAGCGCTGGGCTCAGGTGCAGAGTCACACAATCAGTCCTCAGCATGCTTTTGGAAATATGGAGGATTGGGTCGTTCAATTGGGCCAGCGCAAAGCCTTTCTTCATCCTAAGCTCAAGCAATGGATGTGGTATGACCGACTTCACGATTCTTGGGTCGCCGCGTACTGTGGGCCAGATGAGGCGATCTTGTTGACGATTGGACAGGTGGGTGGGATAAAAAAGCTACTGCAGCCGGATGAGATAGCCGGGTATTGCGTATACCAGCAAGAGCAGAAATTATATGGGCCTCTGCGCACTGAGGAATTGCTCAATATGCTCGAGTCTCAACAGGAGCCTATGAACATTCTCGTATGGAGTCCTCTCGCAACAAGCTGGTTATCTGTGGTTTATGGGATAGGAAAGGAAATATCTTTTTGTGATGCTGCTGGGAATCAGATTTCGCTCATCGCCAAAGGTGAGGCAACGCCAGCCCCCGTATTTCCCGAATTGATGTCGCCTGAGAAGCTGGAGCAAACCAAACCACCGGCGAATACTCCACGCAGGCCTCCACCCCCAGAGAAACTATAAGAGTTAAATGAACTTTAAGGAGGCTCATCAATACTTCATTTCCATCAGCATCCGCGCCAGAAAGGCTTTCATGAAGAAAATACTTTTCTGTATTCTTTTATTCACTGCGCTGGCTTGCAACCTGAGTTTGCTCCCAGTGACTTCAACCCCAGCAACATCGGTAACAGAAATAGCGCCTCCCACGGAAATTTTCGGCGAGCCCGACCTGGCAGCCTATTGCCAGAAAAATGGCAATGAATATGAAAGCCGGTCTGCCCCGGGAGGGCAGTATGGCGTGTGCGTTTTTCCCGACAAGTCCGAATGTCTGGATTTTGATTACTATGAGGGCAGATGCAAACCCGGCGACTATCTGACAGTTCCAACTCCGTATTTCCATGCGCCCTGGTTTGAAGATCAAAAGTATGGATTCAGGCTGGAAGCCGATTGCGGTTTTGGGGGTTGGGGGAATAAGGTTATCTTTAGCTGTTCATCCGAAGCGGGTAATCCGTTTACGCTGATTGTCGGGTATGGATGGGTGGATGAACAGATTCCGCCTTTGGATTTCAATGCGGACATTCGCGATTTTCAAGAGAGCGGGACTTTCAAACTGCTCGGCCAGGACATTCCCAAAAAAATATTGGGGGTCAATGGCAAAGTCAGGCAGGTGGCTTATGGCCCAAACCTGGAAATTGGCCGGTTGCGATTATCCATGTGGCTGGCAGATGCAGAAGGCGACCCCCTGCAATTTGAGGTCACCCCGGAAATGCAGGCGGATGCCGAGAAATATATTTCGACCTTTTCCCTTCTCAATGGCGAGAGGCCCGAAGTGAAAGTCATTCCGTGATTACCATGCAATAACCTATGACATTGGAACTAACAAAAAAGCGAGGCTCCATGGACTTCAATAGCGCATATCGGTTCTATACACAACTCAAAGAACAATATGGACAAGGACAGATCAATGTTGATGAATTTGAGCGCCGCGTCAACGATCTTGTGGTCACGGATTCTGCCGGTGATCAATGGCAGATCGGGGTCAGCAGTGGCAAATGGTATCGGTATGATGGTCAAAATTGGGTGGAAGATGTCCCTCGGGAAATCCTTCCTGATGGACAGTCATATCCAGCGCAACCCGCATTTGTCCCGGCTCCTGTAATTCCACCCATTCAAGCCAGTCCGCAATATGCGGAACAGCCCAGGAGAAGGAATTGGATCGCCGGAGGCCTGATTGCCGGGGCTTTGGGGCTTTGCTGTTTGATCATGGCAGTGGGCGGCTGGCTGGCATGGAACTATAATCCGTCGCCTGTGTCTCCGCTTGTGGCAACGCTGCCTAGGCCAGCTATTCCATCCGTTGCTCCAGCCATTCCTTCAGTCACACCAGCGATTTCGTCGCCGGTTTCACCCGTTGCGGGCCCCGGGTTTCCCCCAGACCTGGTTCAATTTCAAGATGACTTCTCAAATCCAGGCAGCGGTTGGGGTATCCATCAGGGTTCTAGTGGTTCAACCGACTATTCCAACGGCAGCTTCCGCATTAAGGTGACAAAAGCGTCCAGCCTGGTGTGGACGAACCCAAACCAGCCATTGCAGAACGATATCAGCATCAATGTGGAGGCCACCAAGGCTGGCGGCCCGGATGATAATGAATTTGGTGTTATCTGCCGTTATCAGGACAGCGACAATTTTTATTATTTATTCATCACCAGCGATGGATACGCCGGTATTGCCATGTTCAAGAATAACGAAGAGACACTGCTGACAGGCGATGCGCTGATTTCCAGCGATGCCATCAAGCAGGGCACGGCCACCAATAGTATCCGCGCCGATTGTGCA
>JAJYOH010000264.1 GCA_021796315.1 Chloroflexota bacterium | reverse complement strand
GACACAACGCCCTTGTTTCCGTGGCGTCCTGCCATTTTGTCGCCGGCAGTGATCTTGCGGCGTTGCGCCACAGAGACGCGCACCATCATATCCACGCCAGCAGAAAGATCAGCATTGTCTTCGCGCGTAAACACTTTTACATCGACAACTTTTCCGCGTTCACCATGTGGCATTCGCAGAGATGTATCTTTCACATCGCGCGACTTTTCGCCGAAGATGGCACGAAGCAGGCGCTCTTCTGGTGTAAGTTCTTTTTCGCCTTTCGGTGTGATCTTGCCAACAAGGATATCGTTCGGCCCAACTTCAGCGCCGATGCGGATGATTCCATTTTCATCCAAATCTTTGATCGCATCTTCGCCGACATTTGGAATATCGCGCGTGATTTCTTCAGGCCCAAGTTTTGTATCGCGCGCTTCAACTTCATACTTCTCGATGTGAACAGAAGTGAAGCTATCGTTCTGAACGAGGCGCTCGGAAAGCAGAATGGCATCTTCGAAGTTGCCGCCTTCCCATGACAGGAAAGCTACAACCACGTTTTGGCCGAGGGCCAGCTGCCCGCTTTCAGTCGAGGAAGAATCGGCAATGATGTCACCGCGCTTGATCACTTGTCCCTTCACAACAGATGGACGCTGGTCAATGCAAGTTGATTGATTCGAGCGCTGATATTTTCGGAGCAGGTAAGTTCGCTGTCCGCCTTTCTTTTCTTTGACAACGATCTTGCTGCCGGTCACCGAAACAACTTCACCGTTTTCCTCGGCAACCACAACCTGGCCGGAGTCAAGCGCAGCCGCGCGTTCCATGCCCGTTGACACCAATGGAATTTCAGGACGCACCAACGGCACGGCCTGGGCCATCATGTTTGAACCCATCAAGGCGCGGTTCGCATCGTCATGTTCAAGGAACGGAATGAGCGCAGCGCTGATGCCAACAACTTGATGCGGAGCAACGTCCATATAATCCACCACTTCAGATGTGGAGAACTGGAAGCCTGAGTGATAACGGCAGGAAATACGCTCGCGGATAAACTCATTGTTCTCCGTCAGAGGCGCATTCGCCTGGGCAATAACATATTTATCTTCTGCATCCGCGGATAGATAATCCATCTGTTCCGAGACGAACGGAACGACGGGGACTTCTTCACCGATCTTCGCCAGACGCTTCGCAAGCCTGGCATCGATCACTTCGCCGGCCTTCGCAATTTTTTCTTCGGACTTCGGGTCGGTCACCGCTTCACGAAGCGTTCGGCCAACCAGGCGTTCATCATCGGAAGGTAAAGCCTTAAAAACTTTACGATACGGCGTTTCAATAAATCCATATTCATTGACGCGGGCAAACGAGGCCAAACGCCCGATCAAGCCGATGTTCGGGCCTTCAGGCGTTTCGATCGGGCAGATGCGCCCATAATGCGAGTGGTGCACATCGCGCACGTCGAAGCCCGCGCGTTCGCGTCGCAGACCGCCCGGACCTAAAGCGGATAGCGTGCGTTTGTGACGCAACTCTGCCAACGGGTTGGTTTGATCCATAAATTGGCTCAACTGGCTGGAGCCGAAGAATTCGCGCAACGCTGCAACCACCGGACGAATGTTGACCAATGTTACAGGCGAGAGCTGCTCCTGATCGCGGATGGACATGCGCTCTTTAATAACGCGTTCCATGCGGCGCAGGCCGATGCGAAGTTTATTCTGGATCAACTCGCCCACCGTCTTAACGCGGCGGTTGCCCAGGTGATCGATATCATCGGCATGTTCGATGCCGTTATTAATGAGGATCATGCGCCGTATAAGGCGAATAACATCGCCCTTCGTGACGGTGCGATGAGGGATCGGAATGTTTAGGTCAAGCTTCTGGTTTAACTTATAACGACCGACGCGCTCAAGATCATAGTGGCGCTGGTCGAACAATTGCTCTTCCAGGAATTGTTTGGCGTTCTCCAAAGTGGCCGGATCGCCCGGGCGCATCTTACGGAAGAATTCAATGAGAGCCGCTTCAGCAATTGTCTTGTGTGCTGAAAGATCCCATTCAGGCTCCTGCTTAAGTGTAGAAGCCATAAACATGCGGTCCGGGTTCGTGTCCACATCCTGGAAAATGGAAAGAATTTCTTCATCACTGCCGGTCTTGAGCGGCGAATCTTTTATTCCATCACTGACAGCAGCCAACGCACGCAGGAATACAGTGATCGGCACTGTACGCTTGCGGTTGAATTTCAAAATAATATAATCGCTCTTGCGGGTTTCGAACTCCATCCATGCGCCGCGATCAGGAATCAACTTGGCCATCGCCAACGGACGACCAGTGGCGCGATCTGAAGGCGCTTCAAAGTACACACCCGGCGAGCGGATCAACTGCGAAACGACGACGCGCTCGGTTCCATTGATAATGAACGTGCCTTTATCGGTCATCTCAGGAAAATCGCCGAGGAAGATATCCTGTTTGATCGGTTCGGGCACATCGGGCCCGGCCAGCAACACGGAAACATAAAGCGGACTTGAATAAGTCAAATCGCGCTCGACGCATTCTTCAATCGAATGCTTTGGTTCGCCGAACCAGTATTTCAGCCCCCACTGTTTTGATTCGGGACTGCGGCTCGGGAAAAATAATTTCATTCCCTTGTTATAAGACTCAATTGGCGACACTTCATGGAAAAGATCGCCGAGACCTTCTTTCTTGAGTCGTTCAAATGAATCGAGTTGAATGTCAATTAAATTGGGAAGATCGAGCTTTACTGGGATACGTGCGTAATTCTTGCGGGGCAAAGTTGACGCCATTCAGTTCTCTCCTGACCTTATGCCTGCTGCCGATTAAAACAATTACACCTGCCTCACCCTAGCAGGACAGCGACCCAATATTATATGAAGCAACCTTACATACGTCAAGGCTTTTCGCATAATTTCTTAAAGCCAAAGCAGAAAGATCGGCAGGCTGAAAATAATCAATTTGGGGGTCCCCCGCAAATTCTCTCTTATAATGCGGTGAAACTTAGCCAAAGGCAATGTGTTTTCTGTATATATCCCAAGCACAACGGAGGAGAAATGTCTCAAGAGCAGGTAATCATCAATGACAAACGGGAAATTTTTGGGTGGGCAATGTACGACTGGGCGAACTCCGCCTTTAGCACCACGATCGGAACGGTTTTTCTGGGCCCTTATCTTGCATCCCTCGCCGCGGACGCAGCCAAAGCATCCGCTGACGGCATGGCGCATCTCGGAAGCATTCCGATTGCGCCGGATTCATTCATGGGATATTGTGTTTCGATCTCCGTTCTTTTGCAGGTATTCTTCCTCCCCATCCTCGGCGCCATCGCAGACTATTCCCACCTCCGCAAACGCATGATGCAGATCTTCGCATCCATTGGCGCGACGCTGACCATTCTGCTCTTCGTTGTTCAGGGAAGCCTTTGGTGGCTCGGCGGACTCATCTTCATCCTCGCCAACTTGTCCTTCGGCGCTTCGATTGTTTTCTATAATTCGTATTTGCCGGATATCGCCAGCGAGGATCAACGCGACCGCGTCTCTTCGTACGGCTGGGCAATGGGTTATCTAGGCGATGGAATTCTGTTGGCGCTCAATCTTGCCTTCTACATGTTCCGCGAAAAACTTGGTATACCGACCGGTCTGGCCATTCGTATCAATCTGGCATCGGCGGGGATATGGTGGCTTACATTTTCCTTCTTTACATGGGTACGCCTCCGTCCGCGTCACGCGCGTCGTTCCCTTCCAACAGGCGAAAATTATGTCAGCATTGGCTTTAAACAACTTGCAGGAACTTTGCGCGAAGTAAGACATTTTCCTGAAACGGTCAAATTCCTTGCTGCATATTTTCTTTATAATGACGGCATTCAGACCGTGATCGCCATGTCATCCACCTTCGCCGCCGCGCCTCTTCTACGCGGCGGCCTCGAACTTGACTTGAGCACACTGACTGTTGTCATCCTCATTATTCAATTCGTAGCTTTCTTCGGCGCATTATTCTGGGGGCGGCTGGCAACCTGGGTTGGCGCAAAACGCTCTATTATCATCAGCCTTGTCATTTGGGCAGGCGTGACCATTTATGCTTACTTCGGAATGAAAGGCGATTCACGCGCCACCGAGTTTTTAATTCTCGGTGTCGTAATTGCCATCGTGCTTGGCGGTTCGCAAGCCATCAGCCGCAGTCTGTTCTCACAAATGATCCCCGCAGGCAAAGAAGCAGAATTCTATTCGTTTTATGAAGTCAGCGACAAAGGCACATCCTGGTTCGGGCCGCTGCTTTTCGGTCTGGTCAACCAAATTTCCGGGAGCTTGCGTCCGGCCATCTTGTCGCTCATCGTTTTCTTCATTATCGGATTGATCGTTCTGCCGCTCGTCAACGAAAAGAAAGCAACGGAAGATGTCAAGAAATACGACGCAATGAAGGCATAAGAATTTTTGTGGATGAAAAGAAGTCCGGCTCTTTTCCCGGACTTCTTTTTGATTCCGTTTAAAAATCCGTGTGCGTGCCCTTGATCGGGATGTCCTGTGGATCGAACGGCGTCACTTGATAGACATAATAATTGAGCCAGTTCGCGTACAAAAGATTGGCGTGTCCGCGCCAGAGAACTTGCGGCGGTTTGGATGGATCATCATTCGGAAAATAATTATTTGGGATGTTGATCGGCAAGCCCTTGTTCACGTCGCGGTCATATTCCGCTTTCAACGTCAGCGGATCATATTCCGAATGGCCGGTAATAAAAATATGCCGACCATCTTGCGAGCCGACCATATAAATTCCGGCGTCATCTGATTCGGCGAGGATTTGCAGATCGGGAATCTTTTCCAAGTCTGCGCGGCGGATTTCGGTATGACGCGAATGAGGGGCGAGAAAAACGTCATCGAAACCGCGCAACAGCTTCTCGGTTGGACGAAGCGTGCGATGCTCGAAGACGCCGAACATCTTCGATGGCAGGGAATATTTCGGGACGCCGTAGCGGCGATAAAGTCCAGCCTGCGCGCCCCAGCAAATATAAAATGTGGAATACACGTTTGTTTCAGCCCAATCCATGATGTCGCAAAGTTCGGGCCAATAATCCACATCTTCAAAATCCATTTGTTCGACCGGCGCGCCAGTGATAATCAACCCGTCAAATTTTTCTTTGCGGATTTCCCCAAAAGTATTGTAATGATTTAATAGATGCTCCGCATCGGTGTTTTTTGATTCGTGTGTGACCGTGTGCAAAAGAGTCACATCCACTTGCAGCGACGAATTGCCGAGGAGGCGCAGGAGTTGCGTTTCAGTTGCGATCTTGGTCGGCATCAAATTGAGAATCGCAACGCGCATGGGGCGAATATCCTGATGGCGCGCACGCTCCTCCCCCATTACAAATACATTCTCTCCTTCAAGAATGGCGCGCGCCGGTAAAGTGTTTGGAATTTTAACTGGCATAAACAACTCCTACAGGGATGATGAAGTCTTACATGCTTCATCATCCCTTTGACTGCAAACGTTATGCGTTGAGGGCTTGATCGAGGTCCCACAAAATATCATCGATGTCTTCGAGGCCAATGCTGAGGCGGATAAAATCCGGGCTGACACCCGCGCTGATTTGTTGTTCTTCATTGAGCTGGCTGTGCGTGGTCGTGGCCGGATGAATTGCCAGCGATCTCGCGTCGCCGACATTGGCGAGGTGGCTAAAGAGTTGCAGGCTCTCGATAAATTTCTTGCCTGCTTCGGCTCCGCCTTTGATTCCGAATCCGAGAATTGCGCCGGGGCCTTTGGGTAAATATTTTTTCGCGCGCGCATAATCGGGATGACTCTTCAAACCTGGATACTTAACCCAACCGACCTTTTTGTTTTTCTCCAGGAACTCAGCAACGGCCTGTGCATTCTGAACGTGACGGTCCATGCGCAGGTTGAGGGTTTCAAGTCCAAGAAGAGTCTGCCATGAGTTGAACGGTGACTGGCATGCGCCAAGGTCACGCAAAACCTGTACACGGGCCTTGATCGCAAATGGAGGAAGTCCCGCGGCGGCGATGGAGGAATAGACCAGGCCATGATACGAAGGGTCGGGCGTGTTGAAGTTTTCGAACCTGCCGTTGCTCCAATCGTAGTTGCCGCCGTCCACGATGATGCCGCCGATGGATGTGCCATTGCCCGTGATGAACTTTGTGGTCGAGTGTGTGATTACATTCGCGCCCCACTCGAACGGGCGGAAAAGATACGGCGTGGCAAAAGTATTATCGATCAACAAAACAAGTTTGTTCTTCTTCGCGATCTCGGCCGCTTCTTCAAACGGGAACACGGAAATATCCGGGTTGCCGAGTGTTTCGCCGTAAAGGATTTTTGTGTTGGGCTTGATGGCCTTTTCAAAATTCTCCGGCTTGGTCGGGTCGACAAACGTCACTTCGATGCCGAGCTTCGGCAAAGTGTAGGCAAATTGATTGTATGTGCCGCCATAAAGTCGGCTCGATGAAACGATGTGGTCACCAGCGTTCAACAAAGTGAAGATGGCTTGCGCCTGCGCAGCGTGACCAGAACTTGCAGCCAAGGCAGCCACGCCGCCTTCGAGCGCGGCGATACGTTGTTCAAGAACATCCGTGGTGGGATTCATCAAGCGCGTATAAATGTTGCCGAGTTCCTTCAAGGCAAATAAATTGGCGGCGTGTTCAGTATTCTTGAACTGGTAACTGGTCGTCTGGTAAAGCGGCACGGCGCGGCTGCCCGTTGTCGGGTCAGGTGAATAACCGGCGTGCAATTGCTGTGTTGCGAAACCATACTTGCGATTTGTAGCCATAACTTTCTCTCCTTTGGTCGTGATGATTTTTTGTTGGGCAGCGCTACCCTGAATGCATCCCACATTCATCGAATAATCCAAAAGAGTCTGTGAGAGGCATTCAGCGTAACACTTCTCCAGATAAAACAAAAAGTCCCTTCGGGAAATGAAGGGGCTTTTGATATTTAATAACATGGCCCTCTCATCTCCCAGAAAATAGATCTGCCGGAATTGGCACCTTGACTTTCGTCAGGTTGCCGAGGCATCAAAGGGCCGGTCCCTCCGCCTCTCTGGATAAGAGTGCTGATTTAGCTATTCAGTTTTAAGATTTCGCCGTTTATATCACAGGATGTTTGTAAAAGTCAATGAGAAAACTCAACGAATTTTAGCCATACAATTACAACTTCGGCAAAACAATGGACTGCTGTTTCTGGTATTTGCCTTTTTTATCTGCGTAGGATGTTTCGCATTCCTCGTCCGCTTCAAAGAACAAGACTTGCGCCAAGCCTTCGTTGGCATAGATCTTCGCGGGCAGCGGCGTGGTGTTTGAAATTTCCAACGTGACGAAGCCTTCCCATTCCGGCTCGAACGGCGTGACGTTGACGATAATGCCGCAGCGCGCGTACGTGGATTTTCCAAGGCAGACGGTCAACACTTTGCGCGGGATGCGGAAATATTCAACGGTACGAGCCAACGCAAAGGAGTTCGGCGGGACAATGCAAACATCGCCGATAAAATCCACCATGGATTTGGTATCGAAATTCTTCGGGTCAACCGTGGCAGAAAAGACGTTGGTGAAAATTTTGAATTCATCCGCCACACGGACATCGTATCCGTACGATGAAACGCCGTAGGAAATCACGCCATTGCGGATCTGCTTATTCTCGAACGGCTCGATCATTTTGTGCTCAGTTGCCATCTTGCGAATCCAGTGATCAGGTTTTAAGCCCATACTTCTCCTTTTTGGAGTCGGCCAGCTTGCTGGCGATTTTCAGGAGCAAGCTCCTGCACTCCATATAAGTTTTGGAGTCGGCCAGCTTGCTGGCGTTTTACAAGAGCAAGCTCCCGCACTCCATATAAGTTTTGGAGTCGGCCAGCTTGCTGGCGTTTTACAAGAGCAAGCTCCTGCGCTCCATATAAGTTTTGGAGTCAGCCAGCTTGCTAGCG
>JAJYOH010000263.1 GCA_021796315.1 Chloroflexota bacterium | reverse complement strand
TGAGCCATGCATACCAAACCCCATTCAATGGCCGCTACTCGGTTGACCTCCCGCACCAAATGATGTTCGCGTATCAATTCGTCCAGACTCGGCTGCTCCATGCCATATGCTTTGAAGCTGATTTGTCCGTGGTGCATACCCTATTGTATTAAACTTTCCCTTTTTGAGGAGGAGCTGCCTATCCCTTTTTAGACAGCTCTGTTTTTTTACCCCAACACAAAATTATCGATCAGCCTTGTCTTGCCCAAAAAAACCGCCATCGAAAGCAAAGTTTTGCCTTTTACCGTTTCCAATTCTTCGAGCGTATCATAGTCGGCGCAAGAGACATATTGCATCTGCGCCAGCGGCTCTCTATCAATCACTTCTTTCATCTTTCTTCTTAACTTTTCAGCATCGCGCTCGCCTGTTTCAAATTCATCTTCGGCAGCGCTCAAGGCGCGGAACAAAATCGTGGCGGCTTTGCGCTGTTCGGGGTCAAGATAAACATTGCGGCTCGACATGGCAAGTCCGTCCGCTTCGCGCACGATCGGGCAGACAACGATCTCAATTGGGAAATTCAGATCGTGCGTCATCTGGCGGATAACGACAGCTTGTTGAGCGTCTTTTTGTCCGAAGTAGGCCTTCGTCGGCTGGACAGCATTGAACAGTTTGGAAACAACGGTCGTGACACCGCGGAAGTGGCCGGGGCGCATCGAACCTTCGAGCGGGCGCGTCATTTTCTCGACTTCGATCCACGTCTGGAAGCCGGGAGGATACATCACTTCGGGCGTGGGCGTCCACACCAAATCCACGCCGACAGATTCGAGCAGGTGCAGATCACGCTCGAGGTCGCGCGGATATTTGGACAGATCATCGGTTGGGGCGAACTGCGTGGGATTGACGAAGATGCTCACAACCACAGCCTTACATTCGGCCTTTGCGCGGCGGGTGAGGGAGAGATGCCCCTCGTGCAGATATCCCATCGTTGGCACGAGTCCCACCGACCCGTCCAGAAGGAGGCGGGCGGTGTGTAATTCGTCGAGTGTGGAAACAATCATCATGACCCGAAATTCCCTGAAATTCCCTGTTGACAGATAGAAAATCTGTGCTACACTTTTATTGTCTTACAATAAAAAGGAGATATAAATGGCTTACGCTTTTACTAATTCTAAAGGTCAGACATATTTTTTACACGCCAAGGTCATCACAAGTTCGACCGGGAAGGAACGAAAATTATACTTCTTCTCGCGCGAGGTCAAAGATGGCGCCGTGGATGAAGTGCCTGCGGGCTACAGTGTGGCTGAAATGAAAACCGGCCTGCCCTCTCTCAAAAAAACAGTATAACCCCGTTCGAAATGATTTTGGGACCCAAATGAAAATGCAGAGGAGCCGCAGAGAAGCAAAGATGGACACGATGAGAATTCGTGAAGATCCGAGTTGATCTGTGGTTTCTTTGTTTTTATAAAACCCCTAAAGGAGGAATCAATTATGCCAGCTCTAAACCGTGTGCAACTGATCGGACGTCTCGGCAAGGAACCCGAGACGCGCTTCACCCCCAACGGCAAGAAAGTGGCCCATTTCAGCATCGCCGTTTCGCAACGCTGGAAAAGCGGAAGCGAAACCAAGGAATACACTGAATGGGTCTACGTTGAAGCCTGGGGACGTCTCGCTGAAGTCTGCGAGCAGTATCTCAAAAAAGGCAGTTTGATCTATCTCGAAGGGCGGCTCAAGACGGACAAATATGAGGACAAAGGCGAAACCAAATATTCAACCAAAGTTGTTGCCTTGCTTTTGCAGTTCCTCGATAAGAAACCCGCCGAGGAACCTGTCATGGCGGTTGATGAGGAACAAACCGATTACGAAGCTTAGAATTTTACAGAAGCCGGACGAATTCGTCCGGCTTCTGTTTTGTTATAGGCCATGCATAACATCAGTTAAATAAGGTGGGGGAAAAAAGAAAAGATACTGAAACCGTTATGATTGTAATACAGGAATTTCTTCTCGTCCGAAAAAATCCGGATTTCTGCGGGTAAAATACCTGCTTATGGCTGACACTTGGCGACTCTTGAATACTCCACCTGCACGCGGTGCATGGAACATGGCCGTGGACCAGGCAATCCTCGAGCACATTGGACGCGGCGAAGCAATCCCGACTGTGCGTCTTTACGCGTGGGATCCGCCCTGCCTTTCGCTTGGTCAGGCCCAGCCATTTGCAGATGTTGACATTGCTCGTCTCGAAGAACGCGGCTGGGATGTTGTTCGTCGTCCCACCGGCGGACGCGCCATTCTCCACACAGATGAGATCACGTACTCCATCATTGCCCCCGCCGAAGAGCCGCGCGTGGCTGGTTCGATTCTGGAAAGTTACAACCGGCTGTCTGTCGCATTATTGCGGGCGGTCGAGGCGTTGGGATTGCCTGTTGAAATAAAAGAAGATACCGGTCCAAGTCGTGAGACGCCAAATCCCGTTTGCTTTGAAGTTCCGTCGGCATATGAAATTACTGTGAATGGGAAAAAATTAATTGGATCGGCACAGGCGCGTCGCAAGGAAGGTGTTTTACAACACGGCTCTCTTCCCCTGACCGGGAACCTGGCGCGCATTACTGAGGCTTTAACCTTCCCTGACGATTCCGAGCGTACCGACGCCGCGGCACGATTACTTTCGCGCGCTACGACAGTCCAATCCGTGCTCGGACATGAGGTGCTCTGGAATGACGCAGCGCATGCCTTTATTTGGGGCTTTGAGGCCAAGTTGGGGTTAAGCTTCGAGGCGGGAGAATTATCCGCCAGCGAAAAGTCACGCGCCGACGAACTCGTCCGTGAAAAATATAATCATCCTGATTGGACAAGGCGAATATAATTTACACACTTGCCATTTATTTACAGCGGGGGAGTGCAATGAAATTTCAAGATCAAGTACTTGACAAATAGAACTATTGTTCTATAATAAGAATGAACTTCGCCCTCAGCAAAAGTATTGAAAGAGAGGTGTGTTATGAACCGTTCGTTCTCCATCAAATTAATGCCCATCCTGCGTGGGACGGTCCTCAAACGCGGTGCAATCTTCGGGGCCATCCTTGTCGCCGCTTTACTGGCCTTCGAGGTCTTTAACTTTTCAACGACTTCCTTCGCCCTTGCAGATGTTCTGGGTAATCTCAAAACAGGCGGCATTCTTTGGTCGACCATTCTGGCCTTTGCCTTCTGCGGCATTGACTTTGCCGGGATCGCCCGTATTTTCACCCCACAACAGGGACGCGATGAACCGGCTGAAGTCTGGTATTTGTTCGGAGCCTGGTTGCTGGCAGCAGGCTTCAACGCCATGTTAACATGGTGGGGCGTGTCAGTTGCCATCCTGAATCACACATCAGCCGGCACCGCATTGGTCGGACAAACCATATTGACCAAGGCCGTGCCAGTTTTTGTGGCTGTAATGGTCTGGTTGATCCGTGTGTTGATCATTGGCACGTTTTCGATTGCAGGCGAGAATATGTTCACCATGGCAGATGACCGACCTGCTTCACGCACCGCCCTGCGCCCAAATTGGCAAACAGGCTCTCAACCGGTTGCCCAGACTCAGCATGTGCAACCCACATCCTATCCACGCCCTGCCCCCAAGCCGCTGCCAGTGAATCGTCCGATGCCGCGCTCCGAGCCAACATATCATCCGGTCGGCATGAACGCAATATCAAACGAAGAAAATCCATCCGTGTGGAGGTAAGTTCACTTTCTTTCCATCCAGCCGCTGAGACAACTCTTGCGAGTCGTCTCATGCGTTAATTACTTTGTTCTTCGGATAATTGCGTCAACCACCGTCAAGTCTCCGGATTGATTGAAAGTATGTGTTGCAAGGATTTTTCCGCCCCTTGGAAAAAATGATGCCACATTTGTTTCTTCGTATTCATTCTCACTTAATTTATCAATGCGATTGAACTTAAGCGCGTATCCGTATCGGCGGGATGAATCTTGCGAAGGGCGGATCAGCTTTGCGTCCCGTATAAAGATGCGGCCCGCTGGCCGCGCCGAACGCATATCCTTGACAATCGGATTGAGCGGATGCGCCGTCCACTTATCGGCAAGTGGGCTATCAGCGTAAAAGAGATGCAACGCATCAAGACTCGAACCGCCCTCTTCTTTGACATTCGCGAACAGCCACCATTTTTTATCGTGTTCAAGCAAAGTTGCGTCAACGGCATAAATATCTGCCATTAAATCTTTTACAAACCGCCATTGGTCTGGAAAATGCTGACAGCGATATAACTCCAGCGTGCGATTGGATGCCGTTTCGGGCAGCATATACATTTCATTTTGATATTCAAAAATAAAGGGATAGGAAAGATGATACGGCCGTTCGAGAACAACTTGATTTGATACAAGACTGCCATCTTCATCGAGAGTCAAACAGACAATACGGCCCAACCCCGTGGCTAGAATTTTTTCTTCAATAAAAACATAATAGCGGTTATCCTTTTCAACGATGAACGGATCAGCCCAATACCGATCCCCGCCTGGAACAAGCGGCCGGAGCGCAGACCATTCGAGCGAGTTGTGGCTTATGTTTTTCCCCGTCATGATGACCCATTGGTCAAGAAAGAAAAAGGAAAGAAGAGTCTTTTTTATCTTGCGAACGACTCTTTGAATGAAAAATGGCTGCGTCATTCTGACCCTTCGGATGATCCTGCAATAATCTCATAAATTTTTTCAAAGGCTATTTCGACAGCTTTTTCTCTGGGGCAAAAGGCCGTGAAATACGAACTGACATAAAAATTGCGGGTGTACCTGCCGCGTAAGCCTGTGAGCAGCCTATCAGAATATTTCATGTTGCAGAGTCCAATGTGCCTTCGCCGTCAGTGAGGATGTAAAAACTGCGCGGTCCGTCTTGGCCTTTATCATAAATAAAATCAGTGACGAGATAACCTTTGGCAAAAGCCGTCTCGAAGAATTCGCGCGAGAAGAAGCGCCAATCACGGGCGAGGGCGAAATCAGCAGTTTTCAAAGCCATGAAGTCGGACGGCATCTCAGCCGCGATAAGTTGCGCCTCCAGCGGCGGAAAATGTTCGGGCGGGCGCGGCAAATTATCAGGTCCGGTTTGAAGCGTGTAATGCGGCTGCACGCCGACGCGCGCCAAGTGATCCAATTTCAAAGTTGGGCGGGCGCGTTTGCCAAGTCTACGTTCGACGCGTTTGGTGTTGAGCCACCAGTCTACTTGAAAACGATCGGAGGGCAGACCAGCGTTGAGACCGTCGCGCATGTCGCCGTACTCGGAACGATGATACGTGGAACAAACCGCGCCGAGACGTGCAATGTTCAATTGGGCGTTACGGCTGAGCAGCGGATCGTAGGTCCAGGTGATGTGGTCGAGGCCCTGGTGCCGTACCATTTGCCATTGAGCGCGTTTGAGCGCAAAGCCGAGGCCGCTGTCACGATAGTCGGGATGAACGCCCGCCATGTGTGAACAATGTTTGGGACGCGGCCCATCGGGCGTGGTCTCGAGGCCGGGAAAGCCGAAGACGAAGCCGACTAGTTTTTCGTCCACGAATGCGCCAAGCACCAATCCGCCGTTGTGGGCAACAGTGATCAGCATGTGCGCAGGGACAATGTCGGTCTCGCTGCCAGGCCAGACTGCGCTTTGCAGCGATTCAACCGCGGCCATTTCTTCAAGAGTTTCCAAAAGTCGGATGATTGGATGAGACATCATTATTCTCAAAAACTTTACGGCAGCCGAAATGTTCGAATGGATTCCAAAACTCTGGCGCTCGTTTCGGAAACTCTCTTTGAAGTCTTTCTCCAAAGTTCACCATACCAGGGTGCGCGCTTTAGATAATCGAGTCGATAGGCAAAGCGCGCCGGCATCAGCCCGAACGCGTTGGGCAAATTATCAACCGGGCAGGTGCGGCTGACTGAAATATAATCGAGCCAGAAGGAAGACGCAGGATAATTAGGGATGAAGGACTCGAAGGCCACGATCAACGCGCGTAAAAGGACAGGGTGTAATTCGAATAAAGTGTGCGGCCGCTGTGCAGCTTGCATGATGATCTCCATAACTTGCCGCACCGTGAAGTATTCACTCCCGCCGATCTCATAAGTTTGGTTGAGCATATCTTCATTATTCAACGACCACATGATCACAGACACCAGGTCTTCGACCCACAGCGGCTGGATTACCGTCCGCTCGCCGCCCGGGATGGGGAAGAAAAAGGGCGTCATTTGCAGCAGACGCGCCAACCCGCTGGTGAAATGGTCTTCGGGGCCAAAAACAATGGCTGATCGAAAAATGGTAAATGGCACGCCCGAACGGCGGATGTGTTCCTCAGCAATGCCCTTGGCTTTGAAGACCGGATAACCCGATGACCGGCTGGCTCCGAGATGGCTGACGTAGATCATGCGCCCAACGCCTGCCTCAGCCGCGACCCGTGCCAGATGCTCCGTGCCTTGCATGTCCACCGCTGACAACTTCGCGTCGCGCCCCTGCGACTCTGTCCCGGCCAGATGGATGATCGTGTCCACATCTTTGAGCGCAGCCAGGATGGCGCGCTCGTCCGCCAGACTGACCACCGCCACCTCAACCGGCACTCCTTTCGGAAGCCGCGGTGAACGCCGCGAGGGGCGGATCAAAACCCGCACCTGGTGGCCTGTTTCAAATAATTGACGGATCAACGCGCGCCCGATAAATCCCGTCGCCCCGGTAACCAGTATCATGCTGTAGATTATAGCAGAGGAAAAAAGGCCTCGATTTTGGAATGAAATTTAATGGCGCACAAAAAGCGAACTCATTCTTGGGAGTTATCTTTTCTATGACACACAAGTACGCCTGATTACAAAAGAATAGAACGCAACTTATGCACGCTCGTCATCTATCTTCGGCAAGATGGAAGTGATGCAGGAAGCGATGGAAGATGGGTGCGGCCAGCACGCCGACCGAGGCCAGCAGGACAACGCCTGAATACAGTGCATAGAATGACGCAAAGATCTTGCCTGCGTCCGTCTGCAATGGACTCACCGGTCCCATACCACCCAGGATCATCGAAGCGTTCAACAACGAGTCGATCCATGATAAGCCTTCGAGATAGTGGTAGCCGGCCATTCCCATCGCCAGAGAAACAACCAGAATAATCAAACCGATGACCGCGTTCAGAGCAAGACGTTTAAGAAATGTTCTGCGGCTTGCAAGCGGTTGTTTATGATGTTCGTACATTCAACCTCCTTATTTTTCAGCCGTATTCAAATCCTGGCGACATCGCGGGGAGGTCAATTTCTAATTGGACAAAAAATACGTTTGAGCAGGCAGGAGCAGATGTTTGCGTCTGCCTTTGGGGATAAGGGTGGTACAGCGTGAGCGAGGCAGGCGGTTTATCAAGGCAGAATCATATAACAGGATGGACCGGTCCGTGATCGTTTCTATGACCGTCCAATGGTCGTGAAATCCATTCAGTCCCAGGATAACAGCGCGGCCGGGCGTGCCGTCCAAGAAATCACGCATTGATTTCCAGAACGTATCCAGCGCTGGCGTAGGCACGCCGCGCCAGGGAATATCCTTGTTGGTTATTCGTTCGCCGACCACATCGTCCAGAATTTGAAGCATCTGTTTGTGGATCACGCCGCCAATCAAAAGCTTGGCCAACAGGCGCTTGCGCGAGAGATAATGAATAATGTCATTGAAAAGCTGCTGTACATCTTGATCCGATGAGCGGTTAATGAATCTCTCGGCGTTGACGATGCTGTACAAACCGCATAACGAATCCAACCCGCCCTGCTGAAAAGGCGGAAGATCTAAGGTGGCGCCCGTGTACATGTTTTTTCCTTTACCGTAATGAACTGGCTGCAAGAGCACATTTCGCTCAATTATAGTTGTAATCCCATCTTCTTAAAGGGGAGGAGGGAAGCGGGTTCTTGACCTGTAGGTCTTGAAGGCTGGCGGGA